>JAUMVX010000054.1 GCA_030529945.1 Bacteroidia bacterium
CAATGACGGCACCTGCCTCCGGCAATGACGACTCTCCGTCACCCGCAATGAAAATTCCGCAGGATTATGAAATCCGGAAATAATGACTATCTTTGCGGTGCATTAGAATAATTATAAACTACAACACTTACAGAATCGTATATGAAAAAGAAATTCAGATGTCTTGTCTGCGGATATGTATTCGAGGGCGAGAACCCGCCGGCAGAGTGCCCGGTATGCCACGCCAAGAGCGACAAATTCGAAGAAGTGAAGGAAGGTGAACGGGGATGGGCCTGTGAACACAAGCTCGGAGACGGTCAGGTGGAGGATGCGGAGATTATGCAGGGGCTGCACGACCATTTCCTCGGAGAGTGCTCGGAAGTGGGGATGTATCTGGCGATGAGCCGTCAGGCGGACAGGGAAGGTTATCCGGAAGTCGCCGAGGCGTTCAAAAGATACGCCTGGGAGGAGGCTGAGCACGCCAGCAAGTTCGCAGAACTGCTCGGGGAGATGGTATGGGACACCAAGACCAATCTCCAGAAGAGAATGGAGGCGGAGGGCGGCGCCTGCGCGGGCAAGCTTGCCATCGCGACCAGAGCCAAGCAGCTCGGCTATGACGCCATCCACGACACGGTCCACGAGATGGCCAAGGATGAGGCCCGTCACGGTGCCGGGTTCCGGGGTCTGTTCGAGCGCTACTTTAAATAGTAGTATTCATCACTATCATTAATAAGAAGCCGGCGGAGTGGAATTCCGCCGGCTTCTGTTTCATTGCTGATATCAGAGCGACTACTCTGCGCTGATAGCTCCCATAGGACAGGCGTCCGCACAGGCTCCGCAGTCGATGCAGAGATCAGGATTGATGCTGTAAACATCACCCTCGGAGATGGCTCCCTGTGGACACTCCGGCTGACAGGAACCGCAGGCTACGCAGATATCAGGGGAAATTTTGTGTGCCATAGTAATTAAAATTGTTAACAATATCCGTCCCCAAACGCGGACGGACTTGCAAATGTATGCGAATATATTTGAATAATCAAATGCAGGGAAAGAATTTTGTATGTACTTTTGCATTATGAAACGGATTATTTCGGTTATTGCGGCGCTCCTGTCCGCCGCCTGCCTTTTCGCGCAGACCTCCGTCGAGGGAATCGTGGAGGTGGACGCGCCCATACACGACTTCGGTGAAGTGTTCATCTCCGACGGAGCCGTCTCGCACAGCTTCAATTTCAAGAACATCTCCTCGAAAGACATCATCATCTACAGCGTGCTCTCATCCTGCAGCTGCACCGGCGTATCCTGGACCAAGGACGACATCAAGCCCGGAGAAAGCGGCAGCGTATCAGCCACTTACAGTAACGACGAGGGACCATATCCCTTCGACAAGACCCTCACGGTATATATTTCCGACGTCAGCCGCCCGGTCATCCTCCATCTTCGCGGCACATCTCTGGAAAAGCCCCGTCCGCTAAAGGAACTCTACCCGCTGCACTACGACGCCATAGGCTTGAAAGAAGCGGCGATACGTACCGGAAACCTCACGCAGGGCGAGCAGAAAAACGGCTACGTGAAAGTCGCGAACCTCAGCGCCAAGCCGGTGAAACTCAGCTTCAAGAACGTCTCGGAAGGCCTCTCGCTCAGCGTGGAGCCGAACCCCGTCCCGGCGGGCAAGACAGCTGACCTGCACTACAACATCACCTCGGACCGCAGCCATTGGGGCAGCTGCTGGTATCTCGCGACCCTTCTGGTGGACGGCAGAGAAGTGAAAGCAGCGGGAAGCGGCATCCCCGAGGAGGAAATCGCGGGCGGAGAGCATTTCCTCCGCAACAGCCGCACAGACATAGGGGGCGGAACGGCCAATATAGGCTTTCAGGCTATGCTGAAGGAGAATTTCTCCTCGCTGAGTGCCGAGCAGCGCAAGGCTGCCCCCGCACCCTATCTGGACGGAAGCAATTTCAGTTTCGGGCGCGTCAAGGCCGGCAAGACGGTCCGTGCGGTCTTCACCCTGACGAACAGAGGCAAGACCCCTCTGCGAATCTACAGCATAGACTCGGAGTGCTCCCGCCTGACTTTCGGCGATCTGCCGACGGTCCAGCCCGGCGGAAAGGCCGACATCGTGATGGACTTCGACACGCGCGGACTGCCCAAGGGAGAAGTTACCGTGGTCGTCAATATGACGACCAATTCTCCGCTGCGTCCCCTCGTGAACGGCTACATCGTGGGGTTCATCAATTAAAAAATAGAAATCATATATACATTTTTTAACCGTTTTCAAGGAATGGACTGGAGCGCGTTAGCGGAGATATTGAAAGAGTCGCTCGTCATCACCGCAGTCGTCACGGCGATGATGATGCTCATAGAGTATGTCAGCTACCGCAGCGAGGGCCGTCTGGTCCCGCTGCTGCGGCGCTCGAAGGTGGGGGGAGTGGTGTCCGCGGCCATACTTGGCGTCATCCCGGGATGCCTGGGAGGGTACATCACCGTCTCGATGTACTCCAAGCGGGTGTTTTCGTTCAGCGCACTGCTCTCGATGATGATCGCGACCACCGGAGACGAGGCCTTCGTGATGCTGGCTATGTACCCCGGTACAGCAGCCGCGATTTTCGCGGGGCTCTTCACTCTCGCCATAGCGGTCGGGCTTGCCTGTGAAAAGTTCGAGTCAGGGCGCAGCGCCCGCGCAGTCCGGGAAGAAGAGACGGAGAAGCCGTGCGGATGTACAGAGGAAGCGGAAGAAAAGACGGGGAAGCTCTGCGGATGCGCTGAGGACGCGCAGGAAAAGTCGTGGACGGAAGCCCCCTCAGACACCTGCCTCCATTCCGAAGCGGAGGGCAAGGGACTGAGGCACAGGATGAAACACACATTGGGCGAAGCCCTCAAGATATTCGCCTGGGCGTTCGGCGTTCTGCTTGCGGTGAAGCTGGCTTCGGGCTATGTGGACCTGGAGACTCTGATAGGCGGAAACGCCGCTCTGATGATTCCGCTGGCGGTGCTCATCGGGCTTATACCGCAGTCGGGGCCGCATCTGGTGTTCGTGACCCTCTTCGCGCAGGGGATTGTGCCGCTGCCGGTGCTGCTCGCAAGCTGCATTTCGCAGGACGGACACGCCGGTCTGCCGCTTCTGGCCGAGGACAGGCGCAGCTTCCTGCGCGTCAAGGCCGTCAAATGCGTATTGGCCCTTGCGGCCGGCTACCTCTTCCTGCTGTTCTGAGAGGCTGTTTCTGCGCTGCGCGATTGTTCCCGCTTGCGGGAATCTCAACTCCGCCAGCAAGTTACTGTCAGTACGCAGCCCCTTTCGGGTGGCGAGGGGTGATGTGGTAGCTCTCGTAGATTTTCTGGATCTTCTCTGTGTCTTCGCGCGCGTTGTCGCCGAGTTCGAACTTCTCGGTTATGCCCACGAACTTCTCCTTGTAATCCATTGTGGTCAGATAGACGGCGCTCCCGGTCTCCTTCGCGATGGTGTGGTAGCCGGTCTTCCATTTCTTGACCGCCTTGCGTGAACCCTCGGGGCAGAGCGCCAGATAGAACTTCTCGTCCTTCTGCATCTCGTGGATTAGGTCCATCATCATATTCTGGGGATGGCTGCGGTCCACGGGGAAGCCGCCTATGCTGCGTATGATCCAGCCGGCAGGCCAGAAGAAGGCCTCTTTCTTTATCATTATCTTCAGCCTCTCGCCCAGAGTGCGGAAATACAGGTAGCCGAAAAGAGCGTCCCAGATGCTGGTGTGCGGGGCGGCCAGGAAAATGACTTTCTTTTCCGGAGGCAGAGTGCCTATGGTCCGGTAGCCGAATACTTTCTTCAGGAGAAAGGTGGCGAATTTCTGTGTCATAAGGCTATTTGATTATGTCCACATCCTCGAGCTCCTCCTCGGAGCGGAGGTTCTTGCGGATGAAATTCTGTCTTTCGATGGTGTTGTCCCCCATATAGAAGGTCATTATCTCGGAAATCGACTCCTCGTCGGAGAGCGCCACCTCGTCCAGGCGCATATCCTCGTCGATGAAGCCCTTGAACTCTGGGGCCGAGATTTCTCCCAGACCCTTGAAGCGAGTGATCTCCACCCCGGTCTTCAGCTCTTTCGCGGCCTTGTCCCTCTCCTCGATGGAGTAGCAGTATCGGGTGTTCTTCTTGTTCCTGACGCGGAAGAGCGGGGTCTGGAGGATGTGCACGTGTCCCCGGCGGATAAGGTCGGGATAGTATTTCATAAAGAAAGTCACCACGAGCATTCTGATGTGCATCCCGTCGTCATCGGCATCGGTGGCCACTATTATATTGTTATACCTGAGGTTCTCCAGGTCGTCCTCCACGCCGAGGGCCGAAATCAGCAGATTCAGCTCCTCGTTCTCGGCGACTTTCCGGCGGCTTTCCTTGAAGCAGTTTATGGGCTTGCCCCTCAGACTGAACACGGCCTGGGTCTTCGCGTCGCGGGCCATAGTGATGGTTCCGCTCGCGGAGTCTCCCTCGGTGATGAACACGGAGGTCTTCAGAATCTCGTCGCGGTTCTTCTCGGTGACGCGGTCGTTGAAATGAATGCTGCAGTCGCGCAGCTTGCGGTTATAGACATTGGCCTTTTTGTTGCGTTCGCGGGTGGTCTTCTGGATGCCCGCTATCTCTTCGCGCTCTTTCTGGGAGGCCTTTATCTTGTCCTCGATGACGGGGGCTATCTCCTTGTGTACGCGGAGGTAGTTGTCCAGATGCTTGGATACGAAGTCGTTTATGAAGCTGCGGATGGTAGGGCCCCTTTCGATTATCACCGAGCCGTCCGGATTCTTCATCACCTGGCCGCTCGCGTCCCGCATCTCGCGCTCCCAGACATAGGTGGAGCCGAGTTTGGTCTTCGTCTGAGCCTCGAAGATAGGCTCCTGTATCTGTATGCTCACGGCACCTATCACGCCCTGACGGCAGTCGGAGGGCTCGTAATTCTTCTTGAAGAAGTCTTTGAGGGTCTTGGCGATGGCCTCGCGGAAGGCCGCCAGATGGGTCCCGCCGTCGCGTGTGTTCTGTCCGTTCACGAAGGAGGAGATGTTCTCGCCGTTCGCATTCCCGTGGGACAGCACTATCTCTATGTCCTCCCCCTCCAGATGTATGGGCGGATAGAGGGTAGGCTCCGCGAGATTGTTGTTCACGAGGTCCAGAAGTCCGTTTTCCGACTTGTAGGAAACTCCGTTCAGCACCAGCTGCAGGCCGCGCTTCAGGTAGGAGTAGTTCTTCACGAGTGTCTCCACGTAATCGAGATGGTAGCTGTAGTCTCCGAAGAGCTCCCTGTCGGGCTTGAATTCGACCAGGGTGCCGTTCTTCTCGTCGGTCGCTTCGCGGCCGCTGTCGATGAGCTCGCCGCGGACGAAACGCGCCCAGGACTTCTCGCCGTCGCGGTGCGAGCAGACGTAGAACGACTCTGAGAGCGCGTTCACGGCTTTCATACCCACGCCGTTCAGGCCGACGGCCTTTTTAAACGCCTCGCTGTCGAATTTGCCTCCGGTGTTCAGCTGGCTGGTGGCCTTTATGACCGAGCCGAGCGGAATCCCGCGGCCGAAGTCGCGCACTCTCACGACATTGTCCCGGATGGTGATCTGAATCTGCTTCCCGGCTCCCATCGAGAACTCGTCCACGGAGTTGTCCACGATCTCCTTCACCAGCACATAGATGCCGTCTCCCTGATTTTCACCGTTTCCGAGCCGACCTATGTACATTCCGGCGCGTTTCCGGATATGAAGCCTCCACTCCAGGGTTTTGATATTGTCGTCAGTATAATTCAATTCGGCCATACGCAATCTATAGTTTTCCAATCCGCAAATATAGTGATTTTCGCCGTAACTTCCCGAGGCTGTCCGGCATCATTTCTCTTTTTCCGCCGCCGCCCTCCGCTCGCCGCGTCCGTCCACCGTCCGCCGTCCGTCTTCCGTCCGCCGCCACCCGCCGCGCACGGATCAGCTCTCTGCCGGCGAAAAAACTTGCGTAATCGGAAAGAAATGGCTACATTTGCAGCCCTCTGTGGAATGTTTTCACGGAGGAATGAATTTAAATTATTAATTATCAGTTATTAAGATGTTAAATCAGTACGAAACCGTTTTCATTGCAACTCCCGTTTTGTCTGAAGCTCAGATGAAGGAAGCGGTTGCCAAGTACACAGAACTCATCAGATCGAACGGAGGTGAGGTCGTGTACGAAGAGGATTGGGGACTCAAGCAGCTCGCTTACCCTATCCAGCACAAGACATCAGGATTCTATTACCTGATCGAGTTCAAGGCGAATCCTGAATTCATCGCCACCCTCGAGACCCAGTATCGCCGTGACGAAAGGGTCATCCGTTATCTTACCGTAGCTCTCGACAAGCACGCTGTCGCTTACGCCGAGAGAAGAAGGAACAACAAGGCCAAGGCCGCCGCCGCCCCTGCAGCAGCAGAGGAGGAGAAAGTCGCCGAGACCGAAGAAGTGAAACCTGCTGAATAATATAGGAGGAATGATTATGGCACAGACTACAGAACGCAACAATGGCATACGTTATCTGAACCCTCCTACAGTAGAGGTTCGCAAGAAGAAATACTGCCGTTTCAAGAAGGCGGGCATCAAATACATCGACTACAAGGACCCTGAGTTCCTGAAGAAGTTCCTGAACGAGCAGGGCAAGATACTGCCTCGCCGCATCACCGGCACTTCCCTCAAGTTCCAGCGCAAAGTCGCCCAGGCAGTGAAGCGCGCCCGTTCCATCGCTCTTCTCCCTTATGTTACTGACCTCCTTAAATAATTGAGAGTTATGAAGATCATTTTGAAGAAAGATGTCACGAATCTCGGCGAGGCCGGTGAAATCGTGGAAGTTAAGACAGGTTATGCTCTCAATTATCTCGTGCCTCAGGGCTACGCCGTTATCGGTACCCCTTCCGCCATCAAGCAGCACGAGGAGACCATCCGCCAGAGGGCTCACAAAGAGGCGAAGAATGTCGCCGAGGCCCAGGCTTATGCAGCAAAGATCTCCGCAAGTCTCGTGAAGATCTCCTGCAAGGTTAACGAGTCCGGCAAGATTTACGGCTCCGTGACCACAGCCCAGATCGCCGAGGCTCTCGTAGCCGCCGGTTTCGAGGTGGAGAAGAAGAACATCGAGATCGTTTCCGAGGAAGTGAAGGAAGCGGGTGTTTACGATGCCAAGGTAAAGTGCTACAAGGGCGTTTACGCCGATCTCAAGTTCGAGGTCGTCGCAGCCGAGTAGCTCTCTCCGCAAGATATGATTAAGATTGGCCGGGCCCGTCGGGACCCGGCCAATCTTTCGTCATTGCCGGCCTTGACCTTCATTTCCAGTCCCGACCTTCGTCATTGCCGGCCCTTTTGTCTCGTCATTGCCGGCCCCGACCGGCAATCCCATCGAGCCGCGAGATGCCCGAGCTAGTCGGGCATGACGGAACGCACGTTGGGTATGACACGGGTCGCGAGCCTCGACAGGGCTTCCAGATAGTAATAATCGGCATACGTAAGCGCGGCATCCACCTCGGACTGCCCGGGAAGATTCCCTACGGAGTGCTTCAGAAGAAAACCCCCGTTCTGTCCGGCCCTGGCGAGATACTCCTCGGTGGACAGAGTGCGGAGCTGCTTGCCGGCCATCTCCAGACAGGCCTGCGAGAGGGCGGTGTCCCCACAGAGAGCGGAGAGTTCGGCGAAGGCCGAGGCCATAATCGCAGCTGCGGAAGCGTCCTTCGGAGCTGACGGTATGGCCGGGTCATCGAAGTCCCAGTAAGGGACCCCGTCCGAAGGCAGACGGGAGAGCAGCATACGGGCTATGCCCGAAGCCCGGTCCAGAAACTCCACAAGTCCGGTCTCCCTGTACATCATAGTATAGCCGTAGAGGGCCCAGGCTTGACCGCGCGCCCAGGCGGAACCGTCCGAGTACCCCTGGACTGTCCGCTTCGAGCGGACGGCTCCCGAGGACGGGTCGTAATCCACGAGATGATACGAGCTGAAATCCTCGCGGAAGGCATTGCGCGCGGTAGTGCGCGCGTGCGCGATGGCCACATCCCTCAGAGCATCGTTGCGGAACTGACGAGCGGCGAACGTTAGCAGCTCCAGATTCATCATATTGTCTATTATCACCGGATACATCCAGTCATCGCGGACGAAATCCCAGCTCCTGATTGCGCCCACGGTGGGACTGAAGCGGGCAGAAAGCTTCTCGGAGGCCTCGAACAGCCTGCCGAGCCAGCGCCGGCTGCCGGTTATGCGGTAAGCCTGACCGTAGCTGCACATCATCTGGAAGCCTATGTCGTGGTCAGTCTTCCGGCGCACCAGAAGATCCAGCTTGGCACTGTTGCGCTCCGCAGCCTCCAGGAGCCGCTCCTCACCCGTGTAGGCGTAAGTCAGCCAGAGCGAGCCCGGGAAGAAACCGCTGCACCACCATCCGATGTCGGAAGTCTCGTATCCCCCGGCTTCGCTGAACGAGCGCGGAGCACGGTCTGCCGGAGTCGCGGCATCGAGCAGCGTCAGCTGCCGGGCGGCCAGGGCGAAGACCCTGTCCGCCAATTCCGCATCGCTTTCCAGCCTTCTGAGGGTCGTCACCACATCCAGACTCTCCCCCGGCTGGAGCACGAATTCGAAGCCGACTATGCTTACTCCCGGATTCGGCTCGTTGCAGACATTCAGTTTGGACTTGTAGTCCTTCGGATTGCCGGACCATATATGATATTTCACCCTCGGCTGGTCGGCGCTGAGTTTCATCGTTATCCCTCCGCTGTTCAGCAGTATTCCGTCTTCGCAGAGGCTCGCCTCGGCCCTGGTGACCATCGACCAGCGCACCGTGGCCCTGCTCCCCGCCGGAGCCTTCAGGCTGTCCCGGACCTCCAGATATGCGTTCCACCTTATGGCGGCAGTCCTTACCGCATACTCCAGATCGCCCCCGAAAAGCGAGCTAAGATCGAAAGTCCCACCCTTCGCCCTGTCATCGCAGAAGGACTTCAGCAGACTCGCCTTCCCCGCCGAGCGGTGGTCCTTATCGTTCACGGTGAGCGTGTTATGCTGACGGTTGTTCATTCTGAACAGAGCCCAGCGCAAAGACCCGTCGGAGAGGTTCCAGAAATCTCCGCCGAGTTTCTTTATCGGATTCTCCACGCTCTGATAGCTCTGCCTCTCCAGGTCGGCGGCCCAGCGTATGCCGTAGGCATCGAAGACGAAAGAGCCGCCATCCAGATGCGAATGCGATGTCGAAGGACTTCCACCCTTGATTCCCAGATACATAGCATCGTCCTCCCAGCCCGAGCGGACCATCACTACCGGCGTGATCCCCTTCCCGGCGAAGATGAGGCTTTCCGGCTCTGTAATCTCGGACTCCAGCGGCAGACGCGAAGCGTAGAGTGTCAGCAGAGGCAGGAGCCTGTAATTCTCTGTATCGCAGTATTTGCCCTCGCGGAGTTTGCGAATCTCTCCGTAGAGTAGCGAAGGGCGGGAGAATCTGTCGGCGAAATACCACAGCGGATAGAAAGGCTGGTCATCGCCGATATTGTCCGAATAATTGAAAAGCTTGCCGGCGGTACCCCTGCTGTGCAGGATATAATCCGCGGTCCTGTCGAAGCCCAGGCAGTTCGAGAGTCCGTAGTCAGTTCCCAGCACCGAGTCCATAGAAGAGAGCATAAGGACCTCATACAGAGTGCCGTAGCTCCAGTAGTCGGGTCCTTCCGCGTAGTTTCCGTCAGGCGCGTAGATACTGTTCATCACCGGCATATTCGTAAGCACCACATCTTCGAGCACCCCTCGCGCGGCATCCGGACAGCTGTCCATAACGGCGAGCGCGGCAATCGCAAGAGCGGAGTTGCAGACCTGATTCCAATTGCTCTCGCTCGTGCGGTACCAGTTGTAGAGGGAGTTCTTTGCCGGCGCGAAGGCCAATTCCTGTATGGCCTTGACGGCCAATTCTCTGGTCTCGTCGCTCAGGGCGTCATAAAGCCAGTCATAGCCTATGGCGACTGCGGCGGCCATCTCCGCGACATCCAGAAAATGCGAAGGGTTCCAGGAGGTGAAGGAGCACACCGAGCGCAGGTCGATATCGGCCTGCTCCAGGAAGCGGAAATCCCCGGTGCTGCGGTATGCGTAAGCGCAGAAATATATGTGGGTCAATGCCTTGCGGGACACTTGCAGAAGGCGTTTCCCGCTTTTGTCGAGCTTGAATTCCAGAGCTTCCCTCTCGGTGACTATCTTCTCGGCCCCGGCTATGACCTGGGCGTGGAGCAGCGACAGAGGGGAATCCGGCTCGGCCTCTATCTTCTCTTTCATAGCCTCGAACTCCTCCGCGCCCATCAGCAGTCTCGGATGCGGTCTCACGGCGACACTGTCCTGTGCGGCGGCGACACTGTCCCGTACCGTAGCGGCATTGTCCCGCGCAGCGGCGGGACTCGGACTGCCGGAGAGAAATAGCATCGCGGATATAAGAAGCGGTAATACTGGTTTCATAATCTTAATCTTCCTCACTATCTTCTATATACACGCTATCATCAGCTTTCCAATACGGATCTGCATTGAAATCGTAGTTTCGTAAGGACAACACTTCTGGAGTGTCGTCAACAGAAGGAAACTCTTCTGCTATTTCACACCGTAAAGTTGTGAGCAATTCATCCCCCATAATGTCGGCATATTTTCCCCGAAGCGCTTTCTCATACCAATTGACAAGGTCTTTTTCTGTAATAATGCTTTGGATATGGCTTCTCCAGCCAATTTGTGTCAAAAGAGAAACGATAACATCCTTTTCAGCCTGTTTACAAACAATTATAATCCGATCACTTGATACGCTATTAACGATATTCTCAGCAAGCTCCACGTCCAGACTGAGGTGTTTAATCTGTATAGCCGGCCCCCAATTGGAATACATATCCAAACCTCTATCTGCCGCGTTGGTAACTCCGACACGGTATACCTTGGCACCTTGAATGTAAGTGGGTTTTGAGAAGTCAATGTTCATTACCATTTTGGCGAAGTCCTCAAATTCCCCCAGAATATTGAATCGTTCAGAAGCTACCGAGACTTCCACCTTCAGGTCAAGTGCTTCAACTATAGTTGAAAATAAGGAATATACGACGATTTCATAAACTTTGTCAAGGCTTCTTTTGAGCCCCGGTTCATTCCAAAATGATTCGATAAACTCTTTGACTTGAAAAGATTCTTTTGTGGAATTGTCGCAATATTCTAAAGCTTCCGACAGCTGGCTATGTCTGTTTGCAAATCTACTATAAATATAGGCCTCGACCGCACCGTTTGTCCGAACATTTTCTTTCCCGAGTTCATTAATCAATATTGGCGGCATCGCATTATCATTAAAGATATCATCTTGGAATCGAGCGCTGCTTGTGCATCTTCTTCCAAGCAAAGGAACAGATATCTCATCACGCCATTGTTTGCTGGATTTGCGATAATCTTCGAGTGAGAGCAAATCGATATTGCCGAAAACTCTATGATGATAAAGTATCTCAGCTATCTGTATTGGTTTATACATATGAACGCGGGACTTTTTGATAATCTTATCAAGAGCCGCTTTTGCTTCAGAAAGTGTTGGCATATCTACTTGTCATCATCTAAATTTAACGATATCATCATCTGCTTCGCTACCGCCGATATAACCGGGACTGCAACAGAGTTTCCACATTGATGTCTGATTTTACCATATGGAACCACGATCTTATATGTATCCGGGAATCCTTGAATTCTAAGCATTTCTCTTTCAGTGGGACGCCGCTCGTCATTAATCAGAATATAGTTGGCAGATGCACCTGCCCGTAAAGCGGAGGAATAAGGATGAGGGGTAATTGACCCGGCCATATTTTCGTGTGAAATATATGGTTTGGGATATGATTTGTCTTTAATTCTATCTAAACGGGATTGCCTGATGTTATCTTTGACATAATACTTTCTGTCAACATCCTCCTCGAGGATTTCTTCAAGAGTTTTGCGTTCAGACACCGGTATTGGTTCCGGAAATGAAAAAAGCACAGGGTCTCTGAATCCGACGATAATAATTCGTTCCCTTTTCTGTGGAACTCCATAATCGAGAGCATTCAAGACTTTCGCATATACTGTATAGCCTAATGCTTCCAAATGCTCTCTTATGACCTTAAATGTGTTGCCGCCATCGTGTGCTGTAAGATTCCTGACATTCTCAAGCATAAAAGCCCGCGGATGTTTAGCACGTAAGATTCTTTCTATGTCGAAAAATAAAGTTCCACAGGTCTCATTGGCAAAACCTTCTTTCTTACCGATAATCGAGAATGCCTGACAAGGGAAACCACCCAATAGGATATCGAAATCAGGAATGTCTTCTGCGTTAATTTTGGTAATGTCGCCAGAAGGATGTTCCCCAAAATTGGCCTCATATGTCTTACACGCATCTTCATCAAACTCAGAAGAGAATACGCATCGTCCTCCAACTGATTCAAATCCGAGTCTGATTCCGCCGATGCCGGCAAAAAGGTCTATAAAAGTAAACTTATCTCGTTTCATCGTCAATTCACAAAATCTCACAAATGTAGCGATTTTCCTGATTTGTGTCGGGTTGTGAAATGAAAAACTGCTGATAGAGTATTTTACGCCAACCTTTTTACAGTTTCCCGCTTCGGGGCACCCGATAAGCCATACCATTTTAGCCCACATTGCAGCGCATAAAGCGTTAACCACCTGATTTTGAGGGTTGGCCTGTTT
>JAUMVX010000010.1:0-39139 GCA_030529945.1 Bacteroidia bacterium
TGGCCAGAGAATCGAGCACAACCGTTTCGGCCCCGGACTCATCCTGGACCTGAGCGGAAGCGCTCCGGACATCAAGGCGAAGATTTCCTTCGACGCCTTCCCGGAGCCTAAAATCATACTGCTGAAATACGCGAAGATGCGTGCCGCGAAAGAGTGAGAGCGCGGAGGTGCAAATGCGCTGTGCGCAGCGGCTCGGGCTGCGGAAAACTTACTCGGCTTTCTCCTTGGGGGGTTCCTGATCTTGAGGATTTTCCTTCTCCTGAGGGATTTCCTTCTTCCAGCGGCGGTGAGTCCAGAGATAGTTGAACGGCTGCTCCCTGATGTCGGCTTCGAGCAGGGCGTAATAGCGTTTCAGAATCTCTTCCGTTTCCATCTGCGCTGCGTCGATGCAGATCGGGTGGCACTCGAGGATGTAGTGTCCACGGCGGTCGGTCTTCATCCCGAGAAAGGCCACTGACATATGGCATTTGCGCGCCAGAGCAGCCGAAGCCGTCATCGTGGCGGTCTTCTGGTTCATAAAATCCACCACGGCGAATGTCTTGGCGTTATAGTATGGACTCTGGTCGGTGTTAATCAGATAGAACTTTTTCTCGTCCCTGTGCTCAAGCACATAGCGGATGATGTCGTTCGACTCGATATAGCCGTGGAAGTTCTTCTTTCCCTTTTTCGTCAGGGTGGCGCAGCGGTTTTCTCCCATAATCTCGTTCCAGACCTCGCTCGAGAGCTTCTTATAGACCACGCAGCAGTTGTCCTCGCGCATAGGCATCGGAACGCCGCTGTAGTTGCTCTGGATATAGCCTCCGTGCAGTTCCCAGTTTCCGCAGTGCGAGGTCATCAGCATCACGGAAGACGAGTTGTCGTAGAGCTGTGCGAAAGGCTCCACGTCGGCGATCTCGACTATGCGCTGCCTGTGGAATCTTTCGGGACTGCAGCCTCCGAACCAGACGACCTCCACGAGAATGTCCGCGAAATGCTGATAGAACCGCTTGCTTATCTTCTTCAGTTCCTTATACTTAAGCTCCGGGAAACTACGGGCGAGATTTATCATCACATCATCGCGGCGGTAGCGCAGCACGCTGCGGATGAGCCAGGCGAAACCCTTCGCATTCCAGTAGTGGGCTTTCAGCGGAAGGGCGGCGAAAAGGGACATCAGAGCCTTGAGCAGGCATTTGCGGACTTTTTTGATTCCTGTCATCTGTAATATCTTTAGGGATGTCCCCGGCATCGGGAATGCCGGGAGTTTTCCGTCACACGGATGCAAAAATAAGAATCTGTTTCGAGATACGATTCTTAAGTGAGGAGTTATTTTAAGTCCACATCGTCCCGAGATTTAAAATCGGTAAAAAAACTCCCTCTGATTTCTTGAATCCGCGAGGATTTGCCCGGAGCGCACCATACCTTTGCCACAACAGAACACTTGGACGATGAAAAAGGACAGTTCAATATTTTTTCTCTTTCCGCGGCGTTCGCCGCTGGCCGCTCCGGCCTATGTTTGCTTGCTATTGGTTATTGCGACTGTCCTTTTTCCGTCAGCTTGCACTGATGAAACGGAAGATGACGCATCCGGCCGGAATGCTCACGGTATTATGTGGTCAAGGCTTGAGGGGGAGCATTCCGCTGCCGGTTTGCCGTCATTGACGCGGGCGGGACTCGTCTGCGACGCGTCCCTGTCTTTTCTGGACGTTCTCATCTATGATGACGACAGCCTCCGTCGGCTGGATACCTGGCAGAGATTCACTTCCGAGGAACTTCAAGGGGAGATCGGTCTGCTTTCCGGCGGCGGCGCGAAGATATTCGCCTTCATCGCGAACTACGCTCCGCTTCCTTCGGTAAGCATCTCCAGGGCAGGGAGTTTCGACGCCCTGATGGACTATGAGGTGCGTCTGCAGGACGACTCCCCCGAGCATCCCGTAATGACGGCCGCCGTGAGGGCTGCCGCCGGTAGCGGCCTGGGCACGGTAATTCTGGAACCGCTTCTGTCGGCGGTCAGGCTCGGGAGCATCTCTTATGATTTCAGAGGAAAGGAATATGAAAAAGAATCCCTGAGAAACATCTGCGCATATCTCATAAATGTAAGCGCATCGTCGCAGATGTTCAGGGATTCCCTTTTCACGCCCGGTGAAGTGCTGAATTACGGGGGACTCGTCGGGAGCGATATGGCTTCGCTTCCCGGAAAGTCCCTGCTGTACCGCGACATTCCGGACTTCCCGGCCCTGAAGCCCTACCGTGCGGAGGCGGACTTTTTCTGCTATCCTAACGATGTGGCGGAGGAGTCTCTGGGCAGGCCGTTCACCAGGCTGGTGGTGCAGGCCGACATAGGGGGCGAGACCCGCTATTATCCCATAGCCGTAAACCGTCCGGATTTCGGATATCGGGGAGGGCGAGCCGGTCTGGGGCGCAATGTCCTCCACTGCGTGAATCTCTCCCTGACGCGGAAGGGCAGCGACTCTCCCGAGGGGGAAATCCCCGCGGAGGACATCACCGAAGGCTGGATGACGCTATATCCGGGCCAGTATATCCGCCGGCCTGCGGGAGAGTATCTCCGGGTATGGGTGGAAGTGTACCCCGAGGACACCGAGGTGAAATTCGACATAGAGGATCTCGAGGACGACACGGCCGAAGGCTACTACACTTATGAACTCGAAGAAGACGGGCTCGGGGTCGTCCTTCACCTGCTCAAGCCGGGTATGGGGATGTTCTGCATCGATGCCGGCCCTCCCGTAAACGGCGGCTTCCTCGTCCTCGTGATAATAGACTGAAAACCACCGCAGTGCGAGTAGCCGCGGCAGGCGTGGGCCTTGTCATCGCGCGGGCGGCAGTGCCGGAGGAAACCACAGCAGTGGCTGCGGCCGGGATTGGCGGCAACGCCGCTCAATCTTCGCCGCGCTCGAAACGGGAGCGCCGGGGGAACTTCGTCTCGAATGCCTCCAGCAGGCCCCGGCGGTAGCGACAGTAGCGCCGGGAAGGCATCTGCACGTCGTTTATGCACATCACCTTCACCTTCGAATGGAGCACAAGCCACTTTATGCGGCAGAGCGGCCCCAGAGCGAGGGAAATATGTCCCGTGCGGAATGTGCGGCGAAGCGCCAGGCCCTTGTAGTAAAGATAGTCCTGAAAGAGATACTGATTCAGGTTGCGGTCTTCGCGCGTGCGGGTTACGGAGGAGAGAATCTCCTTCTCCACGGCCGCATAAACCCTCTCGCTCCCGCTCCTCAGCATCGGGGCGCAGCTGTGCTGAGGCCGCAGGAACGTCGGCGCGGCGTGAAGGCCGAGAGCCTTGCGGGCGAGCGCGTCGGAATTGCGCACGTGCCGCATATACTGATTCGACACGTGACGGTGAGGAGAGAAATTCAGCCTGATCTTCCCCTCCTCGAAAAAGTCCGTCGCCTTCATAGGATTCAGCGGAAAGAAATCGTCATTGAAATAGATATACTGCTCCGAAAGTCCCGGAATCCGGTGCAGGAACATCTCTATGGCCGTGCTGTTGAACACAGGCAGGAACTCGGAAGGGATGATGTCCGAATGCAGCACCACTTTAAGATGTTCCGAAGCCCAGGAGGGTACCTGACTCTCGCCCGAAACCACCAGAAACACATTGTCTATGAACGGCATACACTGCTCGATGCCGCGCAGCAGATATTTCAGCGTACCCCAGTCGCGGTAACGCTTCTCCAGCAGGACTTTCCCCAGACAGGTCTCATACGACTGCCGCCATAGAGGATCCAGTCCGTCCACATAAGTAATTACTACATCCATAAATACTTGGCAGTTATAGTGTCAGCATTTTTCATATCCTCCGGAGTGCCCTCATAGACGAGACGTCCGCCACGGTCTCCCGCGTCAGGCCCGAGGTCGATGACCCAGTCCGCCGCACGTATGACGTCCATATTGTGCTCCACCACGACCAGCGAATGTCCTCCGGCGAGCAGAGCGTCGAAAGCCTTGAGCAGTTTCTCGACATCATAGAAATGCAGACCCGTGGTCGGTTCGTCGAAAATGAACAGTATCTTCTGCTTCGCCTCGTTCATCGAAAGGAAGTACGCAAGCTTGATTCTCTGACTCTCGCCGCCCGAAAGAGTGGATGAACTCTGACCAAGTTTGATATAGCCAAGCCCCACATCCACAAGCGGTTGCAGCTTACGTGCAATCCCCCTCGCAAGTTCTTCCTTTCCCTCTGCAAAGAATGAAATCGCCTGCTCCACGCTCATATCGAGAATATCGTCCACGTTCTTCCCCCGATAGCGCACTTCGAGCACGTCCTGCTTGAAACGCTTGCCGCCGCAGGCCTCGCAGACCATCGTAACGTCCGCCATAAACTGCATCTCGATCTTCACGATGCCCGCTCCCTGGCACTCCGGACATCGCCCGCCTTCCTGATTGAAGGAAAAATGAGCCGCCGTGATGCCGTTTATGCGGGCATACTGCTGCTGCGCGAGCAGTTTGCGTATGTCGTCGTAAACCTTGAGATAGGTGGCCGCATTGCTCCGCGTGCTGCGCCCGATGGGGTTCTGGTCCACGTACTCCACTCTCTGTATCCTGTCGAGATGCCCCCGGAGCCCGCGATGCGTGCCCGGAAGGTCGCCGGAATCGTTCAGCCGCCGGTACAGCGCGGGCGCGAGAATGTCGCGCACGAGCGAAGACTTGCCGCTGCCGCTGACTCCCGTCACCACCGTCAGCACCCCCAGAGGGAAGCGGACATTGATGTCCTTGAGGTTGTTCTGCATCGCTCCCGTCACCTCGATATAATATTGCCACCAGCGCTTCTCGCGACTGTAGCGCTGCCGCCGGCCGCTTATGTACTGAAGCGTGAGGGAGCGCGAGAGGACCTCGGGAGCGGGGTCCCCGTCCGGCTTCCCCTCGAACACTATCTCCCCGCCGCCATCTCCCGCGAGCGGCCCCATATCCAGCAGCAGGTCCGCCGCGCGGATTATCTCCTCATCGTGTTCCACCACGATCACCGTGTTCCCGATGTCGCGAAGGCGGCGCAGCACCGCTATAAGCCTCTCGGTATCACGCGAATGCAGACCTATCGAAGGCTCGTCGAGAATGTACATCGACCCCACGAGCGAGCTTCCGAGCGCAGTGACGAGATTTATCCTCTGGCTCTCGCCGCCCGAAAGCGTATTGCACGCCCGCGAGAGCGTGAGATAGCTAAGTCCCACGTCTTCGAGACACTGCAGGCGCGAGACGATCTCCTCTATCGCCTTCCCGGCAATGCCGAGTTCATAGCTGTCGAGCGCAGCGGGGGCCTGTCCGCCGCCGAGCAGAGAGGAGAACCACGGCAGCGCCTCGCCCACCGTCATATCGAGCACCTCCGCGATGTTTTTCCCGGCTACCCGCACATAGAGCGCCTCCTTCCGGAGCCTCGTACCCCGGCACGCTCCGCAGGAGGTGCGCCCGGAGAAGCGCGAAAGCATAAAGCGGAACTGTATCTTGTAGCGCTGGGTCTGCACCCAGTCGAAGAATTCGTTGATGCCGACGATGCTCTCCGAGTCCCCCTCGACGCTGTGGCCGTTCCATATCAGGTCCTTCTGCTCCGCGTCCAGCTCGCAGTACGGTCTGAACACGTCCAGTCCGTAGCGCGGCGCGACGTTCACCAGATGCTCGCGGAACCAGTCCATCTTCTCCCCGCGCCAGCAGGCGATCGCCCCGTCGTAGATGCTCTTCGACTTGTCCGGCACCACGAGATCCTCGCTGATGCCGATGATCTTGCCCAGACCGCCGCAGACCGGGCAGGCCCCGAGCGGACTGTTGAAACTGAAAAGGTACTCGTCGGGCTTGCGGAAAGTGATCCCGTCCAGCTCGAAGCGGCTGCAGAAACTGCGCGACTCTTCTCCGCAAACCGCAGTCACAGAGCCGTTTCCCTGACGAAAAGCCGTCTCCACGGAAGAGAGCAGCCTCGCGCGCAGATCGCCGTCCATCGGCTCCGGCCCCGCCTTGAGCCTGTCCACGAGAAGCAGCAGGCCTTGCGGCCAATCCGCCTTCTCCGCACGCGTCATCACCTCGTCGAGCCGCAGCGCCGCTCCGTCCTTCCAGAAACGCGAGAAGCCCTGCGCACTCAGGCTCAGCATAAGCTCCACCTTGTCCTGACGGCTGTCCCAGCCAATGTCGGAAAGGACATACACCGGAATGCTCCCGTCCGCCTTCGCAATGCATCCGCTTATGAACTCCATCACATCGGCCGAGGTGGAGCAGCGGACTTGCTCCCCACTCACAGGCGAGAAGGTATGGCCGATACGGGCATATACAAGTCTCAGATAATCATAAATCTCCGTCGTGGTGGCGACGGTCGAGCGGGGATTCTTCACATTCACCTTCTGCTCGATGGCGACTGCCGGAGGTATGCCCTCTATGGAATCCACGTCAGGTTTTCTGCTCCTGCCGAGGAACTGGCGGGCATATGAAGAAAGGGACTCGGCGAAGCGCCTCTGGCCTTCAGCGTAGAGCGTGTCGAATGCCAGAGAGGACTTTCCGCTGCCGGAAATGCCTGTTATGACCGTGAAACGCCCGCGCGGAATCTCGATGTCGAGATTCTTGAGATTATTCTCCCGCGCCCCCCTTATGACTATGCACCCTTTCTCCATACGGACGCAAATGTAGTGTTTTTATTTTATTATCTTTATATTTGCAGGAATCGGCATCCCGGCCCGGGGTCGGTGTGTCCGCATAGACAGAATATTATGAAGAAGACAGTGAAAACGCTTATGCTAACCGGCGGAGCGGCTCTTATGCTCTGCGCCTGCACCCGGCAGAATGAAGCCGGGGATGATTTCAAATACCTCATCGATGAATTCGCGGACCTGAAGATAATGAGGTACCGCGTGCCGGGATGGGAAGATCTCAGCCTTCAGCAGAAGGAGTATGTTTACCATCTCTCGGAAGCGGCCAAATGGGGACGCGACATCTATTGGGACCAGGGCGGGAAATGGAACCTTCCTGTCCGCCACGCGATAGAGGACATAATAGACAAATATCAGGGAGAGCGCGAAAACGCGGATTTTCAGAACTTTATGGTTTACGCGAAGAGGGTGTTCTTCAGCAACGGCATCCATCACCACTACGCCGAGGACAAATTCTTCCCGGGCTGCCCTAAGGAGTATTTCCGCAAGCTGCTGGTAAGCTGCGGCCACGAGAGGGAATGCGAGGAACTGCTCAAGGTCATCTATGACCCGACAGTGCTGCCGCAGCGCAAGTCCACCGATATGAAGGGGGACATCGTGGCGGAGTCGGCGGTGAATTTCTACGAGGGAGTCACCCGCGCCGAAGTGGAGAAATACTATGCCTCCATCGAGGCGAAGAACGACCCGACCCCTATCTCCTACGGTCTGAACAGCAAGGTCTGCAAGGATGCGGACGGCAAGGTGTATGAGGAGGTCTGGAAGGCCGACGGGCTTTACGGGGCAGCCATCCGCAAGATAACGGAAGAACTCGAAAAGGCCGCCAAGGTCGCGGAGAACGCGCAGCAGAAAAAATATATAGGGACTCTCATCGACTACTACAGGAGCGGCGATCTGAGGCTCTGGGACGAATATAACATAGAGTGGCTTCAGGATACGCTCGGGACCGTGGACTTCATAAACGGATTCATCGAGGACTATAACGACCCTCTCGCCCGCAAGGGTTCCTGGGAGGCTATGGTGAACATAAAGGACCACGCCGCTTCCGAGCGCACCGAAATCCTGAGCGCCAACGCCCAGTGGTTCGAGGACCATTCCCCGGTAGATGACAGATTCAAGAAGAAGGAGGTCAAGGGCGTGAGCGCCAAGGTGATAAACGCCGTGCAGCTCGCCGGAGACTGCTACCCTTCCACCCCTATCGGAATCAATCTTCCGAACGCCGACTGGATACGCCGCGACTACGGCTCCAAGTCCGTGACCATAGCGAACATCACCTCCGCCTACGACCTCGCGGCACAGGAGTCCCCGAAGAACACCCTCAGCGAGTTCGCCTGGGACGAAGAGGAAATCGCCCTGGCGAAGAAATACCTCAGCCTCACGGACGAAATCCACACGGACCTCCACGAGTGCCTCGGGCACGGCTCCGGTCAGATTCTGCCGGGAGTCTCCCCTAACGCTATGGGAGAATATTCCTCCACACTCGAGGAAACCCGCGCAGACCTCTTCGGTCTCTACTACTGCGCAGACCCCAAGCTTGTGGAGCTGGGCATCCTTCCCGACGCGGAAGCCTACAAGGCGCAGTTCTCGAACTACATCCGGAACGGTCTGATGGTCCAGTTCTCCCGCGTGGAGCTGGGCCGCAAGAACACCGAAGCCCATATGCAGAACCGCCTGCTCATCTCGGCCTGGTGCTATGAGAAGGGAGCTGCGGACAATGTCATAGAGAAGAAAGTCCGCGACGGCAAGACCTATTTCGTCGTGAATGACTACGAGGCCCTGCGCGGACTTTTCGGGAAGCTTCTCGCTGAAGTGCAGCGCATCAAGTCCGAGGGAGACTATGCGGCCGGCAAGGCTCTGGTGGAGAAATACGCGGTGAACATCGATCCTCAGATCCACAAGGAGGTGCTCGACAGGTACGCCGCCCTGAATCTCAAGCCTTACGGCGGTTTCGTGAATCCGGACATCGTGCCTGTGGAGAAGAACGGAGTCATCACGGACTATGTTCTGGACTACGGCAAGAGCTATCTCGACCAGATGATGGAGTACGGCCACGACTACGCCGCGCTGTAATAATCTTATAGGGATCACTTGGGACGGACACTTCCGCCGGCTGCGATATGGAGCGTCTGCTGAAAGACTACGCTTACTATCTTAAGATGGAGAGAAGGATGTCGCCGAACACGGCGGCATCCTATACTTCTGATATAAAGGGATTTTTCGCGGACTGCGGGACAGCCCCCCGGGATGTGGGGAGAGAAGATGTCCGGGACTGGCTCGCGGAAAGGGCCGGAAAGGTGTCCAAGCGTACTCAGGCCAGAGAGCTTAGCGCGCTTAAGTCGTTCTTCGACTATCTGATACTCGAGGGCGAGCGCAATGACAATCCCTGCGACGGGATGGAGAGTCCCCGGATTGGCCGGCATCTGCCGGACGTGCTGTCAGTCGAGGAGGTGGACAGGATAATGGAGTCCGTGGACTGCTCCTCGGCGAAAGGTCTGCGCGACAGGGCGATACTGGAGATGCTGTACGGCTGCGGGCTGCGTGTCAGCGAGGCGGTGGGGCTGAAGATCTCCGACGTCTTTCTGAAGGAGGGCTTCGTCAGGGTTATCGGCAAGGGCGACAAGCAGAGGATAGTCCCTCTGGGGGAGGTGGCGGCCGATTATTTCACGCGGTATCTGGAATGCAGGCCCGCGGAAGAGGGTGCGGAGTATGCGGACACGGCTTTTCTGAACCGCAGCGGAAGGCCGCTCACGAGGGTCTATGTCTTCAATATGGTGAAGACTCAAGCCGTCGCGGCCGGCATAAGCAAGAACATCTCGCCGCATACTTTCAGGCATTCTTTCGCCACGCATCTGATAGAGAACGGGGCGGACCTGAGGGTGGTGCAGGAGATGCTGGGACACGAAAGCATCCTGACCACCGGCATCTACACCCACATAAGCTCCGCCACCTGGCAGGCCGCCGTGCTGGAGCACCACCCGAGGAATCATAAGGGGTAGAGGGGCGGACGGCTTGTTTTTATCAGGAATTATTTACCTTTGCAGGCGTATGAAAAAGATTATCGCCAGACTGGTTGTGTTCTGTGCCGCTGCCGCGGCGCTCGTCTCCTCCTGCCGCTGCGGCGGAGGACACGAGCCTGAGGACGTGCAGTGCAAGAACCTGCTGCTGATTTATGCTGCCGGGCACAACTCCCTGAGCGGCTTTCTCGAGCAGAATATACAGGACATAATCAGCTCCGCCCAGAACGGTACCGGCTATGTCCCCGTGAAGAACAGCGAAGACGTGCTTCTGGTGATGAGCCACAGGCCGAGGCTGTCGGGTTATTATGCCGTGAATACGCCCGCGTCCCTGGTTCGTCTCTATCTGGAGAAGGACTATAAGGTGAAAGCTTCCCGAGCGAAAATCGACACGGTTATGGTCGATACTCTGAAGATCTATCCTGCGGACTTCATTTCCACGAAGAAAGGCGCACTGAGACAGGTGCTTCAGGATGTGGACGGGATGTTCCACGCCGAAAAATACGGAATGGTCTTCTCCTCCCACGGCACGGGCTGGGTTCCTCCGGGGTACTATTCGGACCCCGACAAATACGACAGAGCCTCCCGGCCGGCGCGTTCCCTTAGCGGAAGCGCGAGCGAAGCAGTACCTTATGTGGAGGACAACGGATTCCCGGACGGCCCGCCGGTGCGCAGCATCGGCCAGACCAGACTGAAGGAAAACGGCACGAACATATCCTACGAGTTCCAGATAGACGATTTCGCGGACGAGTTCTGCATCCATTTCGACTACATCTACTTCGACGCCTGCCTTATGGGAGGGGTGGAGTTCGCCTATCAGATGCGCAGCGCCTGTGACTATCTGGCAGTTTCCCCGGCCGAGGTTCTGGCACAGGGGATGAACTACTACACGTGCGTGGAGTCTCTTCTGAAAGGGGGGAAGGGCGACATAGAAAGCGTCTGCAAGTCTTACTATGAGCTTTACGCGAACCAGACAGGGACATACCGCTCGGCCACGATAAGCCTTGTGGACTGCAGGGCGATGGACGATCTGGTATCCGTCTGCAAGGAACTCTTCGGAAAATACCGCGTGAAACTCAGCATTCTCGACAACGTGGACATCCAGCCTTACTTCCGCTCCTACCATCACTGGTTCTACGATCTGGAGGACATATTGCTCAAATGCGGCATCAGCCCCGACGAGCAGAGCCGTCTGGAAGCGGCCCTGGACAAATGCATCATCTACAAGGATGCCACCGAGCAGTTCCTGAGCGGCAGCGGGGGCTTCGACATCGACATCTATTCGGGCCTGAGTATGTATCTGCCGTGCCGCGGAAGTTCATATCTGGACAGCTATTACAGCACTCTGGACTGGAACGGGGCGACTTCGCTCGTGAGCGCGGAGTGACGGCCTCCCGCAGGTTTTCAGTTACAGCTCTCTTGATTGTTCCCCGGAGCGGACTGCGAAAACAGCTCCCCCGGAGCGGGACGGAAAGTTTTTGTTATTCGCGGATTATCATTATCTTTGCGGCCGCATCCGGAAAGCCGTACGGCTTTGGTGCAATGGGGGCCGGACCCGTTCCGGCTTGAGTAACACATTTTAAAAACATTACGATGCAGCATTTTGAACTGAAAGGCCAGATCCGCCAGGTAGGAAACAAGGCGGTCATCAAGGCATTCCGCAAGCAGGGCCTCGTCCCTTGCAATCTTTACGGTCTCGGTATGGAGAACGTTCTCTTCACGGTAAGCGACAAGGACCTCAAGGGAGCCATCGAGACTCCTAAGTCCTACATCATCGACCTCGTTCTGGATAACGGCAAGACTTACAACGCCGTATTCCACGAGCTCCAGTTCCACCCGGTACAGGACAACTGCCTCCACGTGGACTTCCTCGCGGTAAACGAAGAGAAACCTATCACCATCGCGGTCCCTCTCGTCATCGAAGGACACTCGGTAGGTGTGCAGCAGGGTGGCAAGTTCACGCAGAACGCCCGCAAGATCCGCATCAGCGCAGTTATGGCGAACCTCCCGGACGAGGTGAAAGTGGACATCAGCAGCCTCCAGCTTGACAAGGTCATCAAGGCCGGCGATCTGCACTTCGAGAACATCACCGTCGTAACGGACAAGGACACCATCATCTGCGGCGTCAAGTCCACCCGCAATATGACGGCTCAGGCGACTGAGTAAGCTTTACTGCGATGGATTATCTGGTAGCGGGATTGGGCAACATAGGCGCCGAGTACGCCTCTACCAGGCATAATGCAGGATTTATGATATTGGATGCCTGGGCTCAGGCATCCAATGTCGTTTTCCGCACGGGGCGCTACGGCGACCTGGCCGAGACAGGCTTCAAGGGACGTACGTTCCACCTGCTGAAGCCTTCCACTTATATGAATCTGAGCGGGAACGCCGTGCGCTACTGGCTGACGAAACTTCCCGTACCGAATGAGAATCTGATTGTCATCTGCGATGACATAAATCTGCCGTTCGGGACGATCCGTATGCGCAAGAAGGGCAGCGACGGGGGCCACAACGGACTCGCGAACATCATAGAGCTGCTCGGAAGCGACGAGTTCACGAGAATCCGTTTCGGCGTGGGCAATGATTTCTCGCGGGGCGGACAGATTGACTATGTTCTGGGCAAATTCAGCCCCGAGGAGATTGAGGTGATAAAAAGGAAAAGCGAAAGGATAGTGGAGGGCATAAAGGCTTTCTCCACCATCGGGCCTGACAGGGCGATGAACTTTCTGAATGCAAAAGAAGACTGATTTATTTGCATTTATGAGTGTTTTTACATATCTTGCGGTCTGATAGTGTTCAGCAAATAATGTAAACACAACAATACAAACTTTTTAAATCTTAAAGAAATGAAAGAACTCGTTGAAAAAATCAAGGCCGAAATCGTTGATTTCCAGGTAAATGCCGAGGCCCAGGTAGAAAAGGGAAACAAGGCTGCAGGTGCCCGCGCCCGCAAGGCCGCCCTCGAGCTTATGAAGGACCTCAAGGAATTCAGAAAGGTTTCTGTAGAGGAAGCTAAGAAATAATCATAAAAAATTATTTCGACCGTGCAACGTTTATAATCCTGCCCGCATCTATAATGCAGGTTTAGGTTTTAGTACACGTCTAAGAGCTGGTTGCCGCGAGGTGCCGGCTCTTATTTTTTCACACTGTCCCGCTTGCCGCGAGACGCCGGCTTTGTTGCATTGGACGGCGAAGACGGCCGCCACCTCACAGCATTGGACGCGGCAGCGGCCGCCTACTCCTCGGGCTGGAACATCGGGTCCCAGGCGGGGAGCTTGATTGGGGTCTGCTCGAGCATCTTCAGAATGTCGGCGGGAACGTACTTCTTCTCGGCCACCACGCGGAACATATACTCGTCGAACCAGCGGTCCGTCATAATGATGTTCCCCTTGTAGCCGGACGAGGCGCCCCAGCTGTTTTCCACCATCCACTTCAGCGGACGGCCTTCCGAGTCGAGATCCACGGCCTTCAGCGTCATAGCGTGCGAAGAACAGCTCGCGTGGGTGAGTATTCTCTCCTTCTTGTCCATAGTGAACTGAACGCCGAGCAGCGACTCGTAATCGTAATTGTCCAGATCCGCCACGCCCTTGCCTCGGTTCAGGAACTTGGCCACGTCGCAGGAGAAATACATAGCCGTGTCATCCTTTATGGAAGCGATGGCCACCTCCTTGATTCGCTCTATAGGAAGATTCACATACAGCCAGTTATGCCCGTCGAAAACGTGACGGTCGTACTCGATTTCATAGACCTTGCCGTACTCGCGGGACGGATCGTTCATCAGCATCACGTAACCGTTCATAAGGTCGGCCCCCACGAACTCGTCATAGAAGGACTTCGGGGTGTAGCTCTTGCGGCTCACGAACTCGTTCTTCGAATCGTATCTGGTCCACTCGAACTCGGTCGGCGGCTCGCCCAGGCAGAGGCAGAGAATGCGGTAAACATCCTTGAGCATATCAGCCTTCATAGCGCCGAGGTCGGCCTTCTTGCCGGCAGCCCTCAGGGCCAGACCGTCCTGACGCAGGAGAGTCCGGAGCTGGGTGGACATATTCGAAGTGCTGTTCGCGCAGAGAGTTTCCGGCATAACAGATGCCGGAACCAGACCGTACTTGCTCACGAGGTCCGACACTCCGGTGAACTGTCCTCCGTCGCCCAACGGATTCGAGAAAAGCCAGTCCACGGTCCGATCGCTCATCGGAAGGCTGCGGGTGCGGATGATGGATTCCAGGAAAAGATTCGCCTTCTCGAGCTGGTCATAGAAGAACACATAATTCTGCGAGAAAGTGAAATCGCCCAGATCGTGGGTACTTATCATCTTGGCGCGCAGCACATTGAGACCGGAAAACAGCCAGCACCGTCCGGAGGACTTCTGGTCGGTTATGCCCTTGGTCTTCACCTCGTGGGAGAAATGCGTGTCGATCATCGCCAGATTCTCGCTGTTCTCGGCGAGCAGCGACATCGACTGCGCGTTCAGGGCGTTACGTATGGCCTTCTGCTCGGCGGAGCCGGTATAAGACTGCCGGATGACAGAAAGAAGTTCAGCATCGATTCCTCCGTCATTCTGTGCGGAGAGGTTCATCGTGGCCGCTGCGGAAAGCAGGAGCACGGACAGAGTCTGTAAGATTTTCTTCATATGGATATCAATCAAGTATTTTTATTACCGCACCTATTTTCGCCTTTCCGCTCCAGAGCCGGACGCAGCCGTCGTCTGAGATTTTCTCCACGGTGAAAGTGCAGTCCTTGTGCAGGATGCTGCTCGTGCTCGTCCAGCACAGGCTGCCGCTCACTTTCTGCCCCTCGGAAGAAGGCATTGCGTCCAGAGTGACGCAATAATAGTCCGACATAGTATCTGTATGCACCCGGAACTCGCAGCCTCGCCTGTTGAAAGCCAGCTGGCAGCTGAGCGGGTCGTAGGTGAAAACGTTCGTGCCGTTTATCCGCAGGCAGATGTCGCTGCCGTTCAGGAACTCGGGTTCCACCTTGCTCCCGCCGACGCAGCCGCTTAGCGCAAGGACAGCGCAGAATAATATGAGGAATGCCTTTTTCATTTCACCGTCACGCTTTTGCAGATTATGTCCGAGCTCCCGTCCTCATAGTACACTACGGCTTTCAGCTCTCCGCTGCCCGGCAGGGTGTAATACCCTGTCCGTTCGGCACTTATCGCCTTGCCGTCGAAATACCAGTCCACCCGGGCGACATTCCGCGCATTGTAAACCCGCAGCGGAATCATCGTCCCCGCCAGGAAACGGCCGGAACTGTCGCGCTCTCCGGAACTCAGATAGATGAACGGATAGCCGTTGCTGTAATACGCTCTCGTAGTGAAAGTTCTGGTGGAAGCATCCTCTGCTGAGCTGCCGAAATAGACGGAGACCGTATAGTCCGTCTTTTCTTCAAGCCCCTCTATGATATAGGCATATCTGCCTGTTTCGTAAGGACTTACGCTTGCGTTCGAACTCTTGCCTCCGCCCGTCCAGCTGATGTTGCAGGATTCGTCCGCCGCCGCAGCGCTCTCCCAGCAGATTATCGCCGCATTCTGGAAAGCCTCCACTGAAGTGATGCTGACCTGGCCGCTGACGTTGAAGCTGACGGTCTTTCCGCTGCGTCTTATGTCAGTGAGCGAAACCTCGCTCTTCGCCCCGCTCCAGAAAGTGAAAGCCGGACTCGTGCTCCCCGAGAAACTGTTGCGGCTCCCGTTCGGCCAGAATACTTCCGATACGCTGCTGCAGTTCTCCTTCGTCCCCGCGAGAGCCGCGCACATATGGTCGGGTCGGCAGTTTATCTCATTCAGCGTAAAGCGCTCCGCCGCAGTGATGACCCTCCCCTCGCGGGTGGAATACCCTGCATCCCGGTCAGAGCGGTCCACGTGGGTGATGAGCAGGCCGCTGCCTCCGATATACTCGTCCCAACCTTCCGCCGTCCGGCATTCGAAGAGGTAGAACTCTCCCTCATAATCGCCTTCGTACCTGCAGTATGTCCTTTCCCCGGCCGTGAGGCTGAAAGCTCCGGCTGTCAGTTCCCTGCACGTGCCTATACCCAGCATCTCAAGCTCCAGAGCGGTGAAATTAGGGGGAGTGCGTCCTTCATTATTGTAATTCCCGCTGTCCATCAGACTGATGCTCTTCCACAGCCCGATGCTCCGTCCGCCGCTGTCCTCGTAGTCGGTGTCATACACATCTTTAAGTCCCAGCATATGCCCGAATTCGTGGCAGAACGAGCCGATGGGCGTGAGCGCGTACTTGCCGAGCGAGGAGTAATAAGCTATTTCGGAGGACATCGAATAGGCGTTCAGACAGACTCCGTCCAGCATCACGCTCAGACCCGCTCCGTCCCTTATCGCCCAGCTGTGCGACCAGATGTGGTCTTCGTCCGCCCCGCGCGCCTCGTCCGTCCCGGCATAGAAGACGAAAATATTGTCCACGCATCCGTCACCGTCAAGGTCATAACGCGAGAAATCCACTTCGGCGTCCGACAGCCTGCAGGCTTCAATGACGGCCTCGTGCGCCTTCGCGTCGTTCCCGTCCGACCCGTTCTTTCCGTAATAGGCGTAGCCCTTGCTCAAACTCACCACCGGTCCTACGTCGAAGGTGAAGCTGCATTCCTCCCCGAACTGGTCGGTGAAATAATCCATAACCGAGCCGCTCGCCCCGTTCCCGTCATAGCCGCTCTTGTTCACCAGGTCCACGAAATCGCTGCGGCTGTACCGGAATTTCAGGTCCGCGAACTCCGCGAGCAGAATAATCGCTCGCACTTCCCGTACATCTCCGCTCCTGAATCGCTCCGATGTAGCCGAGCGGAGTCTTTCCATCGCAGCTCTCCGCTCGCCCGAAGCCAGATTCACCGCGTGCACGACACTCTCCGCCGGACGGACTTCCGTCCGTCCAATCCTGCCCTCATCCGCCGTCCGTCCGATCTCCTCATCCGTCAGTCCGATCATGCTTTCCTTCTCCGTCCGTCCAATCCCGCCCTCATCCTCTCGGGTGCTTGCCGTCCCGGGGATTCTCACCCCGCTGCTTGTCCTCTTACCGTCGGCACCGATAAGGGCGAAGCAATACCAGCCGTCAGCGTCCTTGACCACCGGCCTTCCGTCATCCGTGACGGCGAGCCGTGTGAATTCGTCTCCGGAGAGGCTTACATAGAAGGCGCTGCCGTCCGGCTGCATCCTTAAGAATCTGCCCCTGAGGGCCGGGGCGGCCGATACGGATACGGCGAAGACGGCCCCGATAAGAAGCAACGAGGCCGCCGTCAATACTATCTTTTTCCCTACAGTTCCGGTCATAGTACGGTGCGTCCCACAAATATAGCACTTTCCTCCGAATTGGGAAATCCCGACCCTCAGGACTTCATTCTGCGCGGCAGCTGAACCACGCCCTCTCAAGCCTGGCCCGGTGCAACGAGAAAAGCCCCCCCGAAAAGGTTGATGCTGTCAGAATTTAGCCGTATCTTCGCAATGTCAGTACTCGTCAGAATGGTTGATTTTCCGAAGCACTGATTCAAGTGAAAATTCTGACATCGAAAAAAAATATGAAGAAACTACAGCTTACAGCAATCCTGCTCACTGCACTCAGCTCAGCAGCCATCGCGCAGCCGCAGCTCAGAAAAGACAACATCGACGAAGTCATCAAGGCGATGACGCTCGAAGAAAAAGTAACACTCATAGTAGGCGGCAGCCGCGCCATCAGCATCAGCGGCGTGCCTTCCGGAACGACCGACCTTGTTCCGGGAGCGGCCGGCGTGACACGCGCAGTACCCCGTCTCGGCATCCCTCAGACAGTCCTCTCCGACGGTCCAGCTGGAGTCCGGATAAGCCCGACAAGGGAGGGTGACAGCAAGACCTACTATGCCACGGCATTTCCTGTGGGGACGGCTCTCGCCACCACCTGGAACCCTGAGCTTGTAACCGAGGTCACCAAGGCTATGGGCAACGAGGTGCTCGAATACGGAATCGACGTACTCCTCGCCCCGGGAATGAATATCCACCGCAATCCTCTCTGCGGCCGCAACTTCGAGTACTTCTCCGAAGACCCGCTGCTCAGCGGAAAGACTGCGGCGGCCTATGTTAACGGAATCCAGAGTCAGGGCGTCGGCGTCTCCATAAAGCATTACGCCGCGAACAATCAGGAGACGAACCGCAACGAGAACGACTCCCGGGTGAGCGAAAGGGCCCTGCGCGAGATTTATCTGCGCAATTTCGAGATCGCGGTCCGCGAATCCGACCCTTGGACGGTGATGTCCTCCTATAACAAACTCAACGGCGAATACACCCAGCAGAGTCACTGGCTTCTTACGGACGTTCTACGTGACGAGTTCGGTTTCAACGGCATCGTTATGACAGACTGGGGCGCAAAGCAGGGCACCGTCAAGTCTCTCAACGCGGGGAACGACCTTATGGAGCCGGGCAAGCAGGAGGAGATGGAGCGCATCATCGCGGGAGAGAAAGACGGAAGCATCAGTGAGGAAACCCTGAACACGAGTGTACGCCGCCTTCTCGAGTACATCGTGAAGACCCCTCGTTTCAATGGCTACAAGTTCAGTAATGCCCCGGACCTCAAGGCTCACGCCTCTCTGGTGCGCAGCGCCGCCGCAGAGGGTATGGTTCTTCTGAAGAACGACGGAGTCCTGCCTCTCGATAAGGATGCGAAAATCGCTCTGTACGGCGTGGCTTCATACGATCTCATCGCCGGCGGCACCGGCTCCGGTAACGTAAACAAGGCATACATCCGCAATCTGAAGGACGGACTGGAGGGAGACGGTATGTCCGTGGAGCCTTCCGCTCCGGACTGGTACGCCAAATATATCGCATACACTGAAACCACTGAGGCGAACAGCAGCGGACGCAGCGTGTTCTGGGGCAAGCCGGTTCTTCCCGAGATGGAGGTTCCCGCCAATTTCATAAATAAGATTCAGGAGACCACCGACGTGGCAGTCTTCACCATCGGCCGTAACGCCGGCGAGGGTTCCGACCGGAAGAACGCGGCAGGCGACTTCCTTCTGAATGATACCGAGCGCACGCTTCTCCAGAATCTCTGTGATGCCTATCACAAGCACGGCAAGAAGGTCGTGGTGGTTATGAACATCGGCGGGGTCATCGAGACCGCTTCCTGGAAGCATCTTCCGGACGCTATCCTTCTCGTCTGGCAGCCGGGCCAGGAAGGCGGAGCCTCCATCGCGGATGTCCTCACCGGCAGGGTGAACCCTTCGGGAAAACTACCCGTCACCTTCCCTATGGCGTTCTTTGACAACCCTTCCTCAAAGAACTTCCCTTATGACTACAAGGCAGCGAAAGGCGGATTCTTCGGCGGTTCCAAGACTCCGGTGAAGGATGTGGACTACACTGATTACGAGGAGGGCATCTACGTGGGCTACAGATACTTCAGCACGAACAATGTGGAAGTTTCCTATCCGTTCGGCTACGGTCTGAGCTATACGAGCTTCGAGTACGGCAAGCCTGCGGTGAAGGCGGTAGCAGGCGGCTTCACGGCCAGTGTCACCGTAACCAACACCGGCAAGACTGCAGGCAAGGAAGTCGTCCAGCTCTATGTGAGCGCTCCTGCCGGCGGTCTCGACAAGCCCGCACGCGAACTCAAGGCATATGCCAAGACTCCTGTCCTCCAGCCCGGCGAGAGCTGTACCCTCGTGATGAAAGTCACCGACGGCGAACTCGCTTCCTTCAATGAAGCCACCCACGTCTGGGAGACTGCGGCCGGGGCCTATAAGATTCTGTTCGCGGCAGACGTGAACGACATCCGCTGCACTGCGGACTACAAAGTAAAAAAGGCAATTTCAAGAGTTCTCTGAACATAAAAATTCCCGAAATAATGAAGAAAAGCATCATATTGGCTTCTGTCCTCATTCTTTGCGCTTTCAGCGCATCCGCACAGCAGAACCTGTTCATATCTCAGGACATACAGTCTGCCGTGGTTAATGAAGACCACAGCGCTCCGCAGCAGAAAGACGGCGTTTATGAGAAACCGAGAGTCATAGTCACCTGCGACCCCGAACTCGACGATAACAATTCGATGATCCGCTACGTCCTCCACGCCAACGATTTCCGGACAGAGGCCATCGTTTATAACGCCAGCCGCTTCCACTGGAGAGGAGACGGCAAGGGTACGACCCAGTTCATTCCGGGCAGCGAGTACGACAATATGGGACTCGGGCCGCAGACTTCCTGGCGCTACAAATGGGACGAGCGTTTCATCGACGACATCGTGGACGCTTACGGCAAGTGTTATGAAAACCTCAAGGTTCACGATGCGTCCTACCCGACATACGAGGAACTCAAGTCGATAATCCGCATAGGCAATGTGGACTTCGAAGGTGAGATTTCTCAGGACACGCCCGGCTCGGAACTCATCAAGGAGATAATTCTCGATGAGGAGCCGGGGCCGGTATTCTGCCAGGCCTGGGGAGGCAGTTCATCCATCGCGCGCGCTCTCAAGTCCATCGAGGAGCAGTATAAGGGCACTGACGGCTGGGACGCGCTCTACAAGAAAGTCTGCGAAAAACTCGTGCTCTGTTTCTCCGGAGACCAGGACGGCTGTTATGTGAATTACATCGCCATCAACTGGCCTGACATCCCTACTCAGACTACAGGGGGCAAGATGAGCGTTTACGACAACTCGAAGTACGGCTACCAGACTTCTCCGGAATACACAGCCGAGAACATCACCATCGGCCCTCTCGGAGCTCTCGTGCGGACCTGGGGCGACGGGAAGCAGATGGTGGAGGGCGACCTCACCGATTTTATCGGCCCTTCGGGCCAATACTCTCAGGAAGAGCTTGAGAAGCAGGGCTACCGCATCTGGCGTGCTATCCAGCCGAAGGGCACTTGGTACGGCGATGGCGACAGCGGTTGTTACTTCAACCTCATCGATAACGGACTCCGCGCCTGGGAAGACGACACCTGGGGAGGCTGGTCGGGAAGACGCGAAATCGGTGCGCCTTACCGCAAGTACACCTATATGGGCACGAACATAAACCAGCAGGCCCGCAACGCCAATTCCCAGAAGCCTGACACCACCGGGATGGCGGCTATGTTGGCTATGTTCAGAAACGCCGGCAAGCCGGATGAAAACCCTCAGTTCCCTAATTTCTATCCGGAGAGGATGGATCAGTTCGTGGCAAGAATGAAATGGAGCGTGACTCCAAACTATGCGGACGCTAACCACTTCCCACAGCTCAAGGGTCCTTTCGATATCAGCGCCAAGCCGGGAGAAAGGGTGAAGATCAATGCGCGCGTTTCGGATCCGGACGGAGACAATCTCACACTCAAGTGGTGGGTATTCCCGGTAGGCACGTATAAGGGTGAGGTGATAGTCGAAGACCCGTCAGCCGAAAAGGCCGTATTTACGGTACCGTCAGATGCCAAGCCGGGAGAGACCATCCACCTTGTGCTTCAGGCTACCGATGATGGTTTCCCTAACCTCACACGCTATCTCAGAACAGTCATAACAGTGAAATAATCTTCCGCCCTTCGTGCATAGAGATGTTGACCCTTCAGTGCATCGAGATGTACGAAATAGCGGCGAAGCGTACATCTCGATGTAAAAAAGTACATCGAGGTGTACATTTAAAACGTTATCCGCACACCTCGATGCACTCGAATCGAAGGACTCGCCAAGCGTGACGAAAAATGCAGAATTGGCCGGAAAGGTGTGAACCCTTTCCGGCCAATCATATCATCCGCCCACTCCGGTGGGCACTCCGGCAAACGCTTCAGCTAGCACTTCAGCGGACACTCCGTCAGGCACTCCTGCCAGGCGCTTCTGCTGGCAATCCGCTAATATGAAGTCCACCCTCCGTCCGCGACGAAGATGGAACCGTTCACGAACGAGGCGTAGGTGAGGCTTTGCAGCACTCCTCCGGCCCCGCTCCGGCTCCGCTGATTTATGTCAAGCCTGACGGATAATCTTCAGAAATTCCAATGGACTCACCACAAATGGTGTTCTGGGGAAATGCTTGGCGTTGCCGGTCACCAGATAGGAGTCCTCTTTGGACAGGGCCACTTCATAGAATACAATGTCATCTGAATCCGGGAACTGCTCTTCTGTCGGTACCCTTTCAGATGCAATACCCGTCCGTGTGATATGACTGATGAGCGTGAACTACAGCCGTGTCCGCTTGTCTGGAAATCAGGGCGGACACGAGAACGTTCGTATCGAAGACGGCATATACCTTCATCGTCCTCTCCTCGCTTCACGGATTTCCTCGTTAATCTCATCTAAAGTCAATTCAGGGAAAGCGCCCGCTTCGGCCATAGCGCGAATAGCCCGATAAGCTTTCAGCCCCTCGTTCTCCACCGCTGCCTCCGGTTTGTCTCCGCGAATTTCGAAAGGAATCTTGCCTCGCTGGACTACAGCCTTGGCGAAGATGTTCATTGCCGTATTTGCGCTCATACCGAACTGAGAGCAGAGCGCATCAAAAGAGTTTTTAAGACCGGAATCCATCCGGACAGTCATAGATACCTGAGGCATAACCATATATTATTTACGCACAAATATAACATATTTATGGCAATATGCAACAAATATATGGCCTAATGGCGGAATTTTTATTCCAACAACGGAGCGTGAATCGGGATGGACAGAGGGGGCCTGCAGATTAAGAAGCCGTGAAGCGGCCTCCACTGTCACTTGATATTCCCCGAGGGGATCCTGGCGATGATGTAACCCACGACGGTGACGCCGAGCGCCGTGATGAGTATATCGCTGAGTTTCAGGATGACCGGATATGTGCCGGTCATAAAGCCGCCCGGCATATGGATGAGTCCGAAACGCTGCTGGAGAAGAACGAAGGCTATGCCTATGACAAGCCCCGCCGCGAGACCCAGAAGCGAAATCAGCCAGCCCTCGACGGTGAAGATGCTTCTGATGGTCTTCTGCTGCGCTCCCATACTGCGCAGCGTGGCGATATCCCCCTCCTTCTCGATGATGAGCATCGTCAGACAGCCGAAGACATTGAACGCGATGATGATGATTATAAATATGAGTATCAGAAAGATGGCGGCTTTTTCGTACTTCATCATCCTGTAGATGCTCTCATTCTGGCGGTAGCGGTCGAGCACTTCGAGTTCCTCTCCCGCCGAGCCTTCGAGCATCTTGGAGAAACTGCGCAGTTCCCGTCCGCTCAGAGAGTCCATCAGACGGATTTCCACGCCCGAAACCTCCTCGCCAGAGTATCCGAGAAGCCCTCGCAGAGTTTCTAAAGGCAGGATTATCAGAGAGTTGTCCACGTCCTGACTGACAGTGAAAGTGCAACTCGGCCGCAGTTTGACAGACTCTACCGAAGCGAGCGGATTCGCGGCGGAAATGCTCCGGTCGCGGGCGGGATAGTAAAGGGTCAGCTGACTCAGAAAATTAGGGTTTACACCCAATGCGTGTGCGAGTCCCGCGCCCACCGCGCATTGCGGAATCTCGCCATTGCGCAGAGCGTACTTGCCGGAAATCACGTGGTTACGCAGAAGCGAAGTCTGTTCCGTCCCCTCTTCCACGCCCTTGGCGAGGGCGACGCTCTGCTGGCCTTCGTAGGTCGCGAACACCCTGTCCTTGAGCACTTTCTCTACGCTCAGCACGCGGCTGTCCGATGCAAGATCAGCCATCAGGCCCTCATCCGGAGTGAACACGCGGCCGCTGCGGCTTGTCAGCAGAAAATCCGGATCCAGGTCGCTGAGCGAGGTGGAGACCAGGGCGTCGAAGCCGTTATAGACCGAAAGGATTATGATGAGCGCCGCCGTACCGAAAGCCATCCCTATCGCGCTTATCGCCGAAATGATGTTTATCACATTGTGCGACTTGTGGGCGAAAAGGTATCTGCGGGCGAAGTACAGCGGCAGATTCATACCCTATTTCTTCAGAAGTTCGTCGATATGCTCCGCGTAGTCCAGAGTGCTGTCCAGATAGAAGTCGATTTCGGGGACTATCCGCAGCTGGGACGCCACCTTGCGGCCAAGCTCCCCTCTGAGGGACTTGAGGTTATCGTTGAGAATTTTCATCACCTCATCGGCTTTCGCCGAAGGGAAGATGCTTACGTAGGTCTTGGCGAGGGAGAGGTCCGGACTTACACGCACCTCGCTGACCGTCACCATTGCGCCGCCGAAGGCGGCCATACCTTTGCCGCGAAGGATCTCAGCCATATCACGCTGGATTTCGCGGGCGACCTTTAGCTGTCTCGTGCTTGCCGGCTTATCCATAACTATTTGACTATGATTATGTAATAGTTCTTCTTTCCGCGCTGGGCGAGGATGTACTTGCCGTCGATGATGTCATCTTCGGTAATCTGGCGGTTCAGGTCGGTGACCTTTTCCTTGTTTATGCTCACGCCGCCGCCGGTCAGCATCTTGCGGGCCTCAGCCTTAGACGGGAAGACTGAGGTCTCCACCGCGAGCACGTCCAGTATGCCCATAGGCAGGGAGCCGCGCCGGATTTCGAAGGTAGGGACTCCGTCGAACACGTCGAGGAAGGTACGCTCGTCGAGGGCCTTCAGGGCATCTGAGGTACAGTTCGAGAAGAGCATCTGCGATGCGCTCAGGGCCTTTTCATACTCGGCCTGACCGTGTACCATAATCGTGACTTCCTTCGCGAGAAGTTTCTGGAGAGTTCTGCGGCCCGGGTCTTCACGCTGCTCCGCTATGGCGCTTTCGATGGTCTCCCTGTCCAGCATAGTGAAGATCTTTATGTAGCGCTCCGCGTCTTCATCGCTCACGTTCAGCCAGAACTGATAGAACTGGTAAGGGCTGGTGCGCTCCGCGTCGAGCCAGATGTTGCCCTTCTCGGTCTTGCCGAATTTGCCGCCGTCGGCCTTGGTGATGAGCGGGCAGGTGAGTGCGTAGGCCTCCTTGCCCAGCACGCGGCGGATGAGTTCGGTGCCGGTGGTGATGTTCCCCCATTGGTCGGCTCCGCCGAGCTGAAGCTTCACGTTGCGGTGCTCGTAAAGATAGAGGAAATCATAGCCCTGGAGCAGCTGGTAGGTGAATTCGGTGAATGACATTCCTTCGCTGCTCTCGCGGCTCAGACGCTTGCGGACGGAGTCCTTGCTCATCATATAGTTTACGGTGATGAGCTTGCCGATGTCGCGGGTGAAATTGATGAATGTGTAGTCCTTCATCCAGTCGTAGTTGTTCACCAGTTCGGCCTTGTTCGGCGCGTCGGAGTTGAAGTCAAGGAATCTGGAGAGCTGGGCCTTTATGCAGGATACGTTATGCGCGAGGGTCTGCTCGTCCAGAAGATTGCGCTCGGCGCTCTTCATCGACGGGTCGCCTATCATACCCGTGGCTCCTCCCACGAGGGCGTATGGCTTATGTCCGCAGTTCTGGAAATGCTTGAGTATCATTATACTGACCAGATGTCCGATATGGAGCGAGTCTCCCGTCGGGTCGATGCCCACATAGGCGGCAGCCGGTCCTTTCATAAGTTCTTCTTCCGTTCCGGGCATAATGTCGTGTATCATACCCCTCCATTTCAGTTCCTCTACAAAATTCTTCATCGTTGTGTGTATTTACAATCTGCAAAGGTAGTCCTTTTAAAAATAATCTTCAAAAATAAGCGGCATCATCTTCGGCGGAGCGCGGACGAAGTCTCAGAAGCTTCTTATTTATTGCGGAATAATCCGTATATTTGCGCCGCGAAAACGCAGTGTGCATTCCCCGGGGCCGCGCAGGCCTCCCCGTGATATGAATCACCCGGCACACCGTCCCGAAATAAGGTATTTAAAAATAAGATTATGAGAAAGAAAATTGTTGCGGGAAACTGGAAGATGAACACTACAGTTCCCGAAGGAATCGAGCTTGCAAAGGCAGTCGTAGAGCGCAGCGCGTCCGTTCCGTCTGACGTGAAACTCATCATCGCCGTTCCTTTCACCCACCTCTATCCTGTAGCCGAGGTCGTAAAGGGTTCTGCGGTAAGCCTTTCAGCCGAGAATTGCGCTGACCGCGAGAAGGGCGCATACACAGGCGAGGTTTCAGCCGCTATGCTCGCTTCCGTAAACTGCGAATACACCATCCTCGGACATTCCGAGCGCCGTCAGTACTATGGTGAGACCGACGAGAAGCTCGTAGAGAAGGTGAAGCTCGCTCTTGCGTGCGGTCTCAAAGTCATCCTCTGCGTAGGCGAGAATCTCGCCGAGCGCGAGGCTGGCAGACATTTCGAGGTCTGCACCGCTCAGATTCAGAACGTCCTCTATCAGTTCACCGCCGAGGATATGAAGAACATCGTGGTAGCTTATGAGCCGGTATGGGCCATCGGCACCGGCAAGACCGCCTCTTCCGCCCAGGCGGAGGAAATCCACGCCTGCATCCGCAAGGTGCTCGCTGACAAGTTCGGCGCACAGGTAGCTGAAGAGACCTCCATCCTCTACGGCGGCAGCTGCAAGCCGTCCAATGCGAAGGAGCTTTTCTCCCAGCCTGACATCGACGGCGGCCTCATCGGCGGTGCAGCCCTCAAGGCGGACGACTTCATCGCCATCGCGCAGTCGTATTAAGTGATTCCTAAAAAAGCAGAATTGGCCGGAAAGGGGTCGCCCTTTCCGGCCAATTCTGTCCCCTCACTACTCAATACAGCCTTATCACCGCGAAGTCGCGGGACTTGACCGGGAGACGCACCATAATGCGACCCTCGGCGGGACTGCAGCGTCCCGCGAGTCCGCGATGCTCCACTGCCATCGCCGGAATATAGACCGGAATCTCGGCATCGCTGCGCGAGAAATTGCAGACCACGAGCCAGGTACTCTGAGCCGAGGAGCGCAAAAAGGCGAAATGGCGGTCAGCATCGAAGCCTGAAAGACCCTCGCTGCAGTAGCAGAGGTCATAATTGGTCGCGTCAGCGACCGTCGAAGCGAGACTCAAAACTGCGCGGTAGCGTGCGAGCGTCTCCCTCTCGGCGGGCAGCAGCAGGCGCGAGGGGTCGGACTTTTCGCCCCGGCGCACGGCGTAGAGACCCTCGGAGAGCCTTCCTATGGTAGCGGGCTTCGCCCAATCGAAAATGCTCGTGCGGCAGTTTCCGCTCTCCCGGGCCGCCTCGCCCGCTTCCTGGCCGAAGTAGAGCATAAACGGAGTGCCGCTGAAAAGGGCCGAGACGGCAAGAGAAGCCATCCCCGAGGCGGCGGATCCGGCGAATGCGGACGAAGCGAGCCTCTGCTCGTCGTGATTCTCCAGAAAATTCAGCATCCGGGACTGCAGGTCGCCGAGCGCCTGCCAATTCCAGGTCAGAGCCCTCGCAGTCCCCTCATCCGCACTGAGCCCGCGCAGTATGTCATACATTCCGGACTTGTCGTAGAGATAATCGAAACCGGCCTCCTCGATGTAGCTGCGGTAATTGTTCTTGTCATAGGCCTCTCCTATGAAAATAAGCTCTTTATACTGCTCTCTGGCGCTCCTGAAAAGCCTGCGGAACACATCGACTCCGACCAGCTCCACCATATCGCAGCGGAAGCCGTCCACACCCATCGAGGCCCAGAACAGAATGATGTCCAGCATCTTGCGCCAGGTCTCTTCTGCGGAGTAATCGATTTTGCGGGTATCTGTCCAGTCGTAATCGCAGCGGTCCATGACAGGGATGCCTCCCCGGGAGTCGGAATAGTTCACGGCCACGTGATTCGGAACGAAGTCTATGATGACGCGCAGTCCGCTCTCGTGGGCGCGGACGATGGCAGCACGGAATTCCTCAAGCCTGTTTTCAGGCTCGTCAGCGAGATAGGGGTTCGTGTCGTAATAGTCGCAGACCGAGTACGGACAGCCCGGGTCCCCCTTTACGAAAGACTCCCCGCTGGAGTGGCGCGGAATCCCCGTAAGCCACAGATGCGTAACGCTCAAGCTCTTGAGATAGTCGAAAAATACGCCGTCCAGCTCGGAGAACTTGCCTTTGCCGAGAAGACGCGGAAGAAGTTGGTAGATTATCATAATGTCAGATCAGAATTCTCCTTCGGAATTCGGCCAGAGCTATGGCAGTGGCCGTGGCCGCGTTCAGACTCTCGCAGCCGCCGCCCTGAGGCGGATAAGGCGGGATGAAAAGCCTCCCGCTGAGCAGAGAAAGCAGAGCGGGGCTGATGCCGGCCGACTCGTTCCCGACTGCAATCGCCACCGGACAGTCACTGCCCGTTTTCAGCTCGCCGGTGTAGATGTTCTCCCCGCCCGAAAGGACAGTCCCGTAAACGCAGCCGCCCGCATCCAGAATCCTCCGCGCGAAGCCGCAGCTCTCGCCGGTATGGTACTCCACGCGGAAAACCGCTCCCATCGTGGACTGCACGACCTTGGGGTTATACAGTTCCACGCTCTCCCCTCCCGCGAGCACGGCAGTCACGCCGAACCAGTCGGCAAGGCGCAGAATGGTGCCCAGATTACCCGGGTCGCGTATCCCGTCGAGCAGGAGATAGAGGCCGCCTCGCACTTCCAGCGGCCTTTCGGCCCGCTGTCGCACTACGGCCAATACAGGCGGCGGCGAGCTTAGTCCCGACATCCTTTCCATCGCACTCTCCCCTATCTGCTCGATCCTGTAAAGCTTGACCACCTCGAAATCCGAAGCCAGAGCCTCTGAAACCATCTTTTCCCCCTCCACGGTAAAAAGCCCGGTCTCGTCCCGGAACTTTTTCGCCGTCAAGGCTTTCACACTCTTTATCTCGCTGTTCGATATGTTTTCCATCGCTGCCCTTTACAAATCAGTCGACAAATTTAATATTTAGTGATGATGAAAAAATAAGTTGGTAAGGTTTTGTGAAGGATTTTTGTGGATAAATTTGTTTGTGAAGAAGGAGTGTACCGGGGTACACGACTGATGAACAAATGAATTTAGACCAAAAAGACGAGCAAAAGCACCAAGTTATTTTTTAGGAATCACTTAGTAACGATTTAAGAAAGATATTCGCAGACGGAATACATTTCTTAAACAAGATACTGAGGAATCAGAACGGATATCCTACGCCGAAATGGACGGAGAAGCCGTCACTCTTGAGCCAGAGGGAAGGAGGTATCCAGGCGGGACGGTAGGCTCCCTGGTCGTTCTCGTCCAGATAAAAGTGGGACGGGTCGTGAAGCTTGAATCCCATATCCACGCGCAGCACTATCAGATTCATATCCAGGCGCAGCCCCAGACCCCAGTCCACAGCTATGCTCTCGGAGAGCTTCCCGAAACCGTCATAAGTGTTCCAGACATTGCCGGCGTCCAGGAAAAGCGCTCCGGCGAATTTCCACACCAGCGGGAAACGGTACTCGACATTGGCCTCGAACTTCACGTCTCCGGTCTGGCTCGGGATGATGAAGATTTCATCGGGAAACGCAGTTCCCGGGCCGAGCGAGCGGGCCTGCCAGCCGCGCATACTGCTCGCGCCGCCGCAGTAGAACTGCTGCTCGAAGGGCAGCACGGAGGAATTCCCGTAAGCCACGCCCGCACCTGCCACGAAACGGGTGGCCAGAGCGTGCGAGAGAGCGTCGCCCCAGCGCCAAGTCTTGCCCAGAATCAGCTCGCCCCGGACATACTGGGAGTAAGGAGCATTGAATATGAGACCCTTGCCGTTCTCGTCAGTGGGCAGCAGAGGCTTGAAAAGGCTGACGGTATTGCCCGCCATATCCACGGAAAGCCGGAGGTAATGGAAAGGACGGGACTCGGTAGAGGAGGCCGAGCTGTAATAGACGGTCCCTCCAGTGCCCGCGTCGAAATGGTCCTGGAAGGAGTAGCGGATCACCGGATTATAATCCATCGACTGCGAGAAATCATCGGCGATGTTGTAGAGGCGGACCATATTGAACTGGAGCGGGTAGAACTGGTAGGAGAGTTTCTTTCCGGCTATGGTCCCGCTGTATCCCAACGAAGTCGAAATCACGCTTCTGGTATATTCCGGTCTGTCCTGATAGTTATAGGAGGCCTTGAGCTCGGTATTCGGGAGATTCTTGTCCCTGTCATTGTACGGAACTCCGAGGAACTTGGGGAAAGTGAGACTCGTGGAGACTCCGAACTCGTTCGCCCGCGTGGTGCGGTCCGGCATAAACTGGAAGTTGCCGACGAAAGAGAGGTTCAGCCACTCCCCTCCGCCGAAAATGTTCTTGTGATAGACGGTGAGCTGCGGAGAAATGCCCATCAGGGCGTTAGAGTTCGTGGATGCCTCGAGATTCGCCTTGAAACCCTGAAGTTTCGACTGCTGCAGGCGGATGTCGCAGCTGACCAGATTCGAATCGGTCTGCGAAGTTCCTATGGACACGCTGTTGAACATCCTCAGAGAGGAGAGGCGGGAATAGGTGGTGTTCAGCTTCTCCTCGTCATAGAGGTCGCCCGGATGTATCAAGGTCAGGTCCTGAAGAAGATTCTTCCTCAGAAAAATCCGGCTCGGATAGGAGACGGACACCTTGTCGATGTAAAACTTGCGCAGGGGGACGGCCGCTGCGGCGCTCTCGTTTCTCGAGAACTCGTTGAGCCTCATTTCCAGAATCGCCGAACCGGGAACGCTCAGAGTATCGGCCTCGAAGACATAATTGTTCTTCGTGAGGCTGTAGTAGCCCATCTTCCTGAAATGCGCGGCCCCGCGCTCGATTTCCCGCTCCAGCGCCTCCTCCGAGAGGAAATCCCCGCGGCGCACGAGAAGATTTGCAGTGTCGGCCATAAAATCAGCTGTAAAATCCGGTCTCGGAGGCAGAGTGAAGCGGATACTGTCTATGCGCACGCGCTTCCCGGGCGAGACGACATACAGGACTGAAACCTTGCCCCTGCGCACGCTGACATCGCTGCTGACCCGCGAGCCGTAATAGCCCAGATACTCCAGATGCCTGCCGATGGCTTCGATGGAGGGCTGCACCGCCGCCGGGTCGTAGATGACCCTGCGCAGAAAACCGGGGTGCTGCTTGACGTAGTCGCTGAACTCGGAGGGCGTCAGAGAGCTCGAACCCGTCAGCGTCACCTTGCTCTCGCGCAGCAGATACTGTCCCTCGCTGAGATGGCGCGGGCCGGCGCAGCCGGCCAATATCAAGACGGCTGCCAGTGCTGATATGAGGCGGCATCTGCGCATAATCGGACAAAAATACGCATAATTACGAAAAAACGGGACGAATATCTCAATTCGTCCCGTCATATTCAGTAAAGAATCACTCTCTTTTATCTGCCCTGCTCCAGAGCGAGGGTGCAGGTCGTACGGTCGCAGACCTGTGAAGGTCCCCAGTACTGGATGGCTCCCGGATATACGTATCTCGTGTTCAGGGCCCAGTCCTCGCGATGCTCCGCGAAGAAGCGGAACGGCTTGCCTTCCAGCTCCACGAGAGCCTTGCGGATGACCGGCTTCATCTTTCCGGCCCTCTTCTCGAGGTTCATCATCATCGTGATAGGCACTCCGCCGGCGATCCACTCGGAGGCCGGAGCGGTGGTGTTGCGTATGACGGACATATAGCCGGTCTTGCCGGTGAGAATCAGGCGGGAGGCGTTATAACCCAGGGAGTAGCAGTAGTCCGCATCGAAATTGGACGGTGCGGCGCACCGGCCCTCATAGCCGAAGAAATGGTGCTGGGCGGAGAATTTGCCGCAGAACTTGCCTTCTTTCTTCATCTCGGACAGTCTTGCGCCCACCATATCCGAGAGGAGCTTCTCGGTCTCGATCAGGGACACCTGGACATTGCCGTGAGGGTCGCGGTCCAGAGCGAGCTGGCTCGCCACATCGGCAGGCAGACTGCTGAAAGTGGCGGCATTGGCCGCGCTGAGGTGCTTCCTGACGTATTCTATCTGATCCTCGCGGGCCACGCTCTTCGCCTCGTCTGTGGCGAGAACGTCGTTCAGCTCGGCGATGAGCTTCTTTATGGCCGGAACGAACTCGATGAGGCCTTCCGGGATGAGGACGGTGCCGAAGTTGTCGCCGCGCTCCGCGCGTGCGGCCACGATGTCGGCGATGTACTGCACGATTTCGTCAAGGCTCTTCTCCTTCGCTTCGATCTCCTCGGAAACGAGGCAGACGTTAGGACGGGTCTGGAGTGCGCACTCCAGGGCGATGTGCGAGGCGCTGCGGCCCATCAGCTTGATGAAATGCCAGTATTTGCGGGCTGAATTGCAGTCGCGCTCGATGTTGCCGATGAGCTCGGAATATGTCTTGGTGGCCGTGTCGAAACCGAAAGAGGTCTCAATCTGTGCGTTCTTCAGGTCTCCGTCGATGGTCTTCGGGCAGCCGATGACCTGCACGCCGTAGTTCTTCGCGGCGTAGTATTCGGCGAGAACACAGGCGTTCGTGTTAGAATCGTCTCCGCCGATGATCACGAGGGCCTTGATGCCGAGTTCGCGGAGGATCACGATGCCCTTCTCGAACTGCTCCGTCTCCTCAAGCTTGGTGCGGCCGGAGCCGATGATGTCGAAACCGCCCGTATTGCGGTAGGCCGCCATAATCTCGGAGGTGATCTCCATATATTTATGGTCCACCAGTCCGCCGGGACCCATAAGGAAGCCGTAAAGCTTGTTTTCCGGATTCAGGGACTTTATGCCGTCGAAAATGCCCGAAATGACATTATGTCCGCCCGGAGCCTGACCGCCGGAAAGGATTACGCCGACATTGAACGGCTCGGACTTGGCATTGCATCCGCAGCATCCGGAGGCCTCGAAAGTGACGACCGGCATTCCGTAAGTGTTAGGGAAAAGAGCCTTGATTTCCTCGCGGTCACCTACCGACTCGGTAGGATTTCCTTCCACAGCCTTTATTCCGCCTTGAAGAGATTTGGGGAGTTTAGGCTGATAGGAAGCGCGGGCTTCCTGGAACAGAGATATTTCTGACATAAGAATTTGTGTGAATGTTCGTTTTGTGGAGCATAGGGGGATCGAACCCCTGACCTTTAGATTGCGAACCTAACGCTCTACCGACTGAGCTAATACCCCGTTATAGTGATTCCCGAAAATGCCAACGCATTTTCCCATCATCACTTGATGCGGGACTTGCGAAAATGAGAATCATCCTCCCGCGTCCCCCGGATTCTGCGGCGAAAAACCTCCTTTCCGCAAAAGCCGCGCAAATATAGGCATTTTTTTGAGAATGGAGAAGTTCTTTTGAAAAAATAAGTATTTTGTATTGCAAGGTATTGAGAAAAGTTTATATCTTTGCAACGTCAAATATTTTGAGAAATGAAAAGAGTAATCGAAACCTGTGTGGGAAACAGGAACTTTTCCCTCGACGAGGATGCTTACACAAGGCTGGACGAGTACCTCACGCACTTCAGCTCCCGCCTGTCGGGCACTACCGCCGCACAGAACGCGGAGATAATGGCAGACCTCGAAGACCGCATCGCTGAACTCTTCACGGCTGAAACCGCCGGGGGACGCGTAGTCAGTCTCCCTATCGTCGAGAAGATCATCGCACAGCTCGGAATGCCGGACGGGAGTGCGGAGAGCAGCGGCTCAGCCTCGGATGACGGAAGGAAACAGACCAGAAAAATCTACCGCGACGTGGACAACAAGGCCATCGCGGGCGTATGCTCGGGGCTTGCGCTGTACTTCGATGTCGATGTGGTTCTGGTCCGTGTCGCGATGCTCATCGCACTCGTCGCGTGGAGCGCCGGATTCTGGATTTACCTCATACTCTGGATAGCCGTGCCGAAAGCCGTCACGCCAGCCCAGAAATGCGAAATGAACGGCGAGCCGGTAACCGCCGGGAATATGGCGAAATACTCATCCGGTTCCAAATAATCCGCGCCTATGGAATACAATGTAGAAAACGTCCGTTCCCAGATGAGGAAAGGAGTGCTGGAATACTGCATTCTCAGCATATTGAACCGCAAGGAGGCCTACGCTTCCTCCATAATAGAGGAGCTGAAGGCTGCTAATATGATAGTGGTGGAAGGCACGCTCTATCCCCTGCTCATACGGCAGAAGAACCAGGGTCTGCTCTCATACCGCTGGGAGGAATCCACCCAGGGGCCTCCGCGAAAATACTATGTCATCACCGACAGGGGCCGCGCCCAGCTCGCCGAGATGGACGCCGCCTGGAATGAACTCACGGAAAGCATCCGGACCCTCAGACAGCCATCATCAGACCAGAACATACAGATATGAAAAAAGTAGAAAACGTCAGCATTGGCGGATACGCCTATTCTATGGACTCTGCCGCTGCGCAGAGCGCAAAGGAGTATCTTGACGAAATCGCGGTGCACTACGCCGGCGAGAGCTCAGAGGTGCTCGAAGGTATCGAGGAACGTATGGCGGAGCTTCTGAACGAGCGCGCCGCAGGGAATGCGGGAGTCATCTCCCCGGCAGATGTCGAAGCTGTCATCGCCGTTCTGGGCCGTCCGGATGCCATAGACGGCGACAGTCCGGAACTGCCGGCGCGGGAAAAGAAGAAAAGACTCTACCGCGACCTGGAGAACAGGAAGATTCTCGGCGTATGCAGCGGCATAGCCAAATATCTGGACATACAGATTCCTTTCGTGCGTCTGGTCTTCGTGCTTCTGTTCGTTCCCGCCTATATAATCGGGGTCGAAAGTTATCACAACCCGCTGGGGCTGCCGGTGACAGTTTTCGTCATTGTCCTATATCTGATTCTCGCTCTCTGCATTCCTGCGGCCAAGACAGTGCGCCAGAAATGGGAGTCGAAGGGTGAGGACGGCAGTCTGGAAGGGATAAGGCGGTCGGTTTCGCAGGCCGCCGACGACCTGGGGAAGCGGGCCGGACGCATCGCCAGGTCCGAATCCTGGGGAGGAATCGCCCGGGCGCTTCAGGTGGCGGTCGGCATAATCCTTTTCATCGCGGGTTTTTCGGGGCTTTTCGCGGGTGGACTGATGGTGTTCGGAAATCAGATTTTCGGCTACGACAGCATCTTCGCGCTTATGATGGAGCAGCTCTCCGCGCAGTCCTGGCTCGCGGTGATCGCCGCATACACCTGGATAAAAATCCTCGCCGCCGCGGCCTACAGCCTGCCGTTCATCGGTATGCTCTACGCCGGCATTATGCTGACCTTCGACCTGCGCTCGCCGAAATGGCGTCCGGGGCTGATCATCTTCGTGCTCTGGCTGCTCTGCGTGACCGCGCTCGTGATATTTTTCGCCATCGCGTCCGCCTCGTGGTATCAGATGCCGATAGATTTATAGTATTTCGCGGTCTTTGCGGCCCTTTAAATGATGATAAAAAAGCTTACCAGCTAATTTTTTTCATCATCACTGAGTATCTTTGCGGCCAAGCAGTGTCAAGCAGGATATGGACACAACGATCATACATACCCCTTTCGGAAAAGTCATCGGACGTAAGGAGAAAGGCGTAAGGATATTCAGAGGACTTGTCTATGCGCGCTACGGGCGTTTCGCTCCGCCGCAGGCCGCTGACACCCCCTGTCCCGAAAGGGAGATAAGCGCACTGGACTACGGCACGCTCTGCCCTCAGGTCTCCTCCCGTCTGGATGCCCTGATAGGGAAGGTGCCCGGGCTGAGGATGGCTGAAGGCGAGCTGTGCCTCAGCATCTATACTCCTGCGGACGAGAGCACCGCTCATCCCGTGATGGTCTGGATCCACGGCGGCTCGTACCTCTCCGGCGGCAGCGAGGATCCGCGATACGGCGCGGAAAGACTCGTGCGCACAGGGGCAGTCACTGTCGTAAAAGTCTCCTACAGACTCGGCGCCGAGGGATGGCTGCATTGGCCGGAGGCCGCCTCGGTAAACCTCGGTCTGAAGGACCTGCACTGCGCGCTCGGCTGGGTGAGCCGCAATATCCGTCATTTCGGCGGGGACCCCGCCAATGTCACTCTCTTCGCCCAGTCGGCCGGTGCGCACGCGGTCGCTTCGCTCATAGCCACTTCCGGGGCCGAAGAGGAGTATGCCGCCTGTTCGCTTCCGTCTGCGGGGGCGCACGCGGACGCTCCCCTTTTCCGCCGAGCCATTCTTCAGAGCGCTCCGCTGGGCATTTCCATCACGCCCCGGGAGGCTGACAAGGTGCTGGACGCTTTCCTCAAGGCGCTCGGAAAGAACGCCGGGCAGGTTTCTATGGAAGATATCCTCGCGGCGCAAAGCAAGATCGCGGGTATGCGCAAGTCGCTGACTTTTATGCCCGTGCTTGCGGACAATATGCTCTGTCCCGAGTCCTGCCGGGGCCTGCGCATCTTCGCTACCTGCGGGGCACAGGACGCTTCGCCCTATGCGCTCGGGGTTTTCGACAAGCTGTTTTCGCGCTGGCCCTCTGTCGAGAGGGCGCTCAGTGCTCCGGTGGTGAAGAGACTGACTCACAAGATATTCCTGGACGGGATGAATGAATATGTCTCGCGTCTTGGCGCTCTCGGAGTGCAGGCCCGTTCGCACATCATTCGCTGGCATCCGGCAGGGAGCGTAATGGGAGCCTGCCACTGCATAGAGCTGCCTTTCCTTCTCGGGGATTATGAAGACTGGAAGGATGCCCGGATGCTCCGGGGGATGCACCGGGAGGAGTATGAGAGGATCAGTTCGGAGATGCTCAGCGCCTGGACCGCCTTCGCCCGGGACGGCAGCTGGCCGCAGCTTTCCATCTGAGCGGGAGAGTTGCGCGCAGCGGCCGCGCCGGAGACGTTCGCGCCGGGCCGCCTGAGGCTTCCCGGCACTTTCTTCCGCGATTATTTCTTTCTTACGCTGAGAATCACTATATTTGTCAGTGTTCCAATCCTTTGACCACCGTGAAGCGCAAAAAGAAGACCCCCTCACACGTCGATCCGGAGTACCTGAAGAAACAGCAGGCCTCGCTCAGACGTACGCACCGACACGTCATCTATCTGAATGATAGAGAGTTGGCCGCTATAGACGAATACTGCAAGCAGTTCAAGGTGAAGCGCAAGTCGGCTATGTTCCGTCAGGCCATAATGGAGCGGATTCTCGCCGTACTCGACGAGAACCACCCGACTCTGTTCTGAAACATCCCGAGCGTCTGTAAGCACACGCCCGGGATTTTTTCAATCTTGCTCATCAAACGAGAAATCGGGAAGCCTGATCTCACCGTCCCCGCGATCCTCGTCCCGGTCCCTGCCCTCACCGTCCCCATCCCAGTCATCACCGTCCCGGACGGTGACCCCGGCCGGAGAGTGCGGGCTGAACAGATTCGCATCCAGCTCTCCCCGGAGAGCGTCCATTTCGCGCCTGTCCTTTTTCGTAGGCCGTCCGGCCCCCCTGTCGCGTCTTATGAAGAAACTCTCGTGCGGAGCGTGCAATTTGTCCAGCTCGCTGCCCGGAGTCAGATTCTCGGCGAAATTCGGCACCAGCTGTGCGCCCATCCTCTGCTCCGCGAGCTGCAGGACCTTGTAGCTGAGCAGCGCAGGACCCTTGCGCACGGAGATGACATCTCCGATTTTCACCATCTTGTGGGCCTTCGCCGAATTGCCGTTCAGCTGGACCTTGTTTCCGTTGCAGGCTTCAGTAGCCTCGCTCCGTGTCTTGTACAGGCGTATCGCCCATACGAATTTGTCAAGTCTTACAGAGTCAGCCATAATCCGTTTTCTTCTGTCATCGGGAAAAAGAAAAATGGGAAAGCCCGCTCTCTATATGGTCTTAAGCATCATTCCCCATTCCACCTCGGGGATGGCCTCCTCGCCCTTGACGGTGCGGAGAATCTCCATAGCGAAAGCGATGGTGTGACCGGAAGAACGCCCTGTCACTATCCTGCCCGAATGCAGCGCAGCTTTCGGTATGAATACCGCGCCGTTTTCTTCCAGAGCCTTCTCGAAGCCGTCGAAACAGGTGACCTCGTGCCCCTGGAGCGCAGCTCCCAGCTGACTCAGCACCAGACCCGGAGCGGCACAGATGGCCGCTACGCCGCCACCCAGCTCATAGTGCTCCTTCATAAGCGCGATCAGCGGCTTGCACTCGGCCAGAGCCCGGCTTCCCGGCATACCGCCCGGGAAAATGAAGAAGTCCTTCTCCGACGGATGACCGTTCCCGGCATCGTCCAGAAGCTCGTCATAGGTCATATCCGCACCCACGGTCACTCCGTGTGAGGAAGTGACGAACGGCTCTTCCGAAATGGACACCGTCTTGATGTCGACGCCTCCCCTGCGGAGGACATCCACGGTAGCGAGGGCCTCGATATCTTCGAAGCCGTCGGCAAGAAAAATATAAACTCCCTTCATAACTAGAAGCTGTTTTTAAATAAATCCTCTTCTTCCGCAGCTCGCAGGCGCGAGGCGGCGGAGTCAATTTCTACGAAGATAAGGATTATTTTTTTAATTTTGCGTACGCAAATGCAAGGCTCTTTCCCCATCAGGCGACAGAAGCCGCCGGGAAATGTTGCGCTTTATCACGACACTATGGCAGAAGAAGAAAAGAAACTCTACCCGCTCAAATTCCTCCCCATCGCCGAGGTTTTCTCCTGGGGCGGCAGAAATCTGGAGACAAGATTCGACAAGAGCTTTATAATCAGCGACCTGCAAGGCAACGAAAAACCCCTTCCGAAGCACAGCGCCGCCGCCGCCACCGCCACCACCATCGCCGAGAGTCTGGAGATAGCAGACCTGGGATACCGCGACTCCCAGGTGCTCGAGGGCTGGCTCGCGGGCAACACCATAGGCGAGCTGATGGATATGTATCTGGACCGCATAGTCGGGGAGAATGTCTTCGAATTCTTCGGCCGGCAGTTTCCGCTCTGCATAAGACTCATCGATGCCGGGCGCCGCACACCCCTTATGGTCCATCCGGACGACGGCATCGCGCAGCAGCGTTACGACCACCTCGGCAAGACCAAGTTCTGGTACATTCTGGAGGCCGGAGAGAATTCCCGCATCAGCCTGGGATTCAAGTCCGACACCTCCGCAGCCGACTTTTACGAAGCTTGTGCGGACTCAAGCGCTGACACTCTCCTGAACACCTTCCGCCCGGAAAAGGGCAAGGGCTATCTCATAAAGCCGGGCACCGTTCACTGCGCGGATAATGTCGTGATGCTGGAAGTGGCGCAGTCCTCGCCTCTGGACTTCTGCCTCTGCGACTGGGGGTGCGCACCTGACGAGGTCGAGTTCGACCCTTCTCTGAATCTGGAGGAAGCCCTCGACTTCATCGATCTCAAGGCATACCGCGAGCCTCAGATGACGTTCCACACTCCTTCCGCCTCGCGGGACATCACCTCTCTGGGAAGATGCAGAGAGTTCACAGTAAATAGGATAGATCTCAGCAACGTCCTGCACATCCACTCGGGAGACTCAGGCAGCTTCATCATCTACAGCTGCATCGCCGGCGAAGCCGAGATCCGCTACCGCGACACTGACGCGTCCGCGTCCCGTCCCGCCTGCAGCATCGGCTTCGAAGACGCCCTCCTCTCACGCTGCATCCTGCGCGCCGGAGAGACTGTCCTGGTCCCGGCCGAAGTGGAAGACTTCTTCCTCGTCCCGAGAAAAAGCGGCACCGCCCTCATCGAAACCTTTATCGAACACCTCGAAGAAAAGGACAGCTACACCGGCCTCATCCTCAGACGCGATACGGGCGAGGAATAACAGTGACGGAAAAACGGCTCACCTGCAAAAGCGTGGGTTGACAAGCGGGAATACATACCGGTGTAGCCTTCCCCCTGATCGGGCGTATTTCTCATCGTCACGCCCGAATCTCATCGTCACGCCCGACCTGATCGGGCGTCTTTTGCTGC
>JAUMVX010000010.1:39239-58415 GCA_030529945.1 Bacteroidia bacterium
CGGCAATGACGGGAATAATTGACAGTTTGTCCGGAAAAAATGCAGGCCTATCAGAAGCTGTCCGAGCGGGAGAGGACGCGGCCGCGGCGGTCGACGCGGAGTACCTTCGGGAGGACGGTGAGGTCGAAGCTGTCGAGGCACTCCCGCGCCATCTGGGGATAATCGCGCTGAAGAGCATCCATATCCACCATCAATATTCGGGTTCTGCGGCCCGAAGATAGTACGGAATCGACCTTTTCCATCTGCGAGCGGCAGCGGGAGCAGCTGCGGCTGTAGAAAAAGACGTAGCCGGGTGAGCCTCTGAATTTGCGCAGCGAAAAGACGCGGGCCTTCCCGGGGCTCCGGCCCTTGAGAAGGCGTGCCGAGACGCTCACATCCGGGAGCCTCCCCCCTACCGGACAGCGGTCATAAAGAGCCTGAAGCATAGTGGCATAGGGCAGAAGTTTGATGGCAGCCTCGGTATCCAGTCCGCGCCCGATAATCTCTCCGTCCGGAGCCACGAGAAAAATGCGCGGAGTCTGCAGCACCCCGTAAAGCCTCTGAAAATCACTGGAAAGCTCCGGGTCCCAGAGATGATGAACGCTCACCCCGGGCGTTTCGAAGCCGTAATTGCTCTTTATGAACTCCACCCATTCCGTACGGGAAGCCCCGGTATAGACGGCGAAGAAATCGAAGACATACTCACCCGAGCGGAGGAGCTGCTTGCTCAGGATGGTCTCCATCTTACACTTCGAGCAGGAGGTGTCATAGAAAAAGAGCAGCGAGACCTTCCCGTCCCGAGGTGCCTGCTCCAGCCCTCCACCCATATTCTGAAGAGTCAGCCGCGGAGCAGTGCAGCCCAGAAGCGAACTGCGGTTGAAGTCCGCGAAAACCCCGGCATTCATAAAGTCCACATCGCTGAGCATCTTCACCCTGCCGCTCGCAAACCACTTGTCGAAAATATGTATCGCCACCGCCTCGTCACCCATCAGATGCGAAGTGAGGTAGAAATCATATGCTTTCAGCGCAATCCTCTGACGCAGAAGCGAATCCTCGCAGGAGGATATCAGAAAGTCGCACTCGCCTTCCTTGACTCGCTCCACCTGCGGAGTGAGAGAGAGAAGGTATTCGGACAGCTTCGCGTCCAATGCCGCAAGTGCCGCGCTGTCAGGTCTGCGCGCCGGGGAAGCGCTGCTGTCGGCCCCGAGGGGAAGAGAGCTGCTGTCAACGCGGAAGACGGCAGACTCGGCGGAAGCGGAGCTGCCGGTACCTGCCGCAAGGCTGCCGGAGACGCCACCTTCCGCCGCTGCTGCAAGCAGCGCGGTCGCGAGAATGCCTGCGAGGGCGGCGAAAAGAGCCTTGCGCGACATACAGCTTCTTATAATTCAGGAAGTTTCACACCTTCGGACATAAAGAGCGACGTGTCGCCGTGATGCTGCAGAAGGTCGCGGACGGCGGAGGAGGAGATGTGCGCGAATTCCTGGGCAGTCGGGATGATGATGGTCTCGATCTGCGGCGCGAGACGGCGGTTCGCATCGGCGATGGCACGCTCGTTCTCGAAATCGAGCATATTGCGCACGCCGCGGACTATATGGTTGATCCCCAGCTGCCTGCAGATGTCCACGGTAAGGCAGTCATAGTGGATGACGCTCACGCCCTCCAGTCCCGAGACGGTCTGCCGGATGATGTCCAGACGCTGCTCCATATCAAAGAAGCCGCGCTTGTCCTGATTTATGCCGACGGCGACGACCACCTCGTCAAACATAGTCAGCGCACGCTTGAGTATGTTCAGATGCCCAGCGGTGAAAGGGTCGAAAGACCCCGGAAACAATGCTTTTCTGCTCATAGTAACTCTTGAAAAACAACTATGCAGTTTTCATCCTTACCGAAAACTATAACTGCCAGTCAATAGGCTTTCTGCCTTGAGAGGCGAGGATGGAGTTCGTCTGCGAGAAATGCCTGCAGCCGAAGAAGGCGCCGCGGGCCAGAGGCGAAGGATGCGCAGCCTCCAGCACATAGTGCTTCGAAGTGTCGATGAGCGGACGCTTCGAGCGGGCGAAATTGCCCCAGAGCAGGAATACCACTCCCGTGCAATGCTCATTTATGCAGCGTATCACCGTGTCCGTGAACTCAGTCCAGCCGAAGGAGCTGTGCGAAGCGGCCTGAGAGGCGCGCACCGTGAGCACCGCGTTCAGCAGCAGCACGCCCTGACGCGCCCAAGGCTCCAGATTCGTGCGTCCGCTCATCCTGATGCCCAGGTCGCTCTCAATCTCCCTGAAAATGTTCTTCAGCGAAGGCGGAGGCGCGACTCCGTCAGGGACGGAAAAGGACAGCCCCATCGCCTGCCCGGGACCGTGATACGGGTCCTGACCGAGAATGACTACGCGGACTTCGTCCAATGGCGTGAGCTCGAACGCCCTGAATATCAAGCCTCCCGGAGGATAGATAGTCTGCCCCTCGCGCTTCTCCTGATGAAGCCTTCCGACAAGAGAGCGAAAGTACGGCTTGTCGAATTCTTCCCCCAGAGCAGCCTTCCAGCTTTCTTCCATCCTCACGTCCATAGCCCCGTCCTACCCGAATATGAAGGAGATCACGTCGTCGATGGTCTTCACGTAGTGGAAAGAGAGTCCCTTGACATAGATTTCCTTTATGTCTTCTATGTCCTTGCGGTTATCCTCGCAGATGACGATGGTGTCCACACCGGCCCGCTTGGCCGCCAGAATCTTCTCCTTGATGCCTCCCACAGGGAGCACCCGGCCGCGCAGAGTCATCTCGCCCGTCATCGCTATGCCGCTCTTTATGGACTGGCCGCGCAGGGCGGAGACCATCGAGCTGACCATAGTTATGCCGGCCGAAGGGCCGTCCTTCGGCACGGCCCCCTCTGGCACGTGAACGTGTATGTCCTTGGCGTTGAACTCCTCGGAAGTCATCCCGGCGAGCTGAGGATGAGCCTTGATGTACTGGAAGGCTATGGTAGCGGACTCCTTCATCACGTCGCCCAGATTTCCCGTCATAGTGAGGTTCCCCTTGCCGCCGCTGACGGAACTCTCCACGAAGAGGATCTCGCCTCCCATAGACGTCCACGCCAGACCGGTCACCACGCCCGGAGCTTCATTGCCCTTCTGGGAATCGTGATAATTGGTCGGAAGACCGAGATATTCCTTGAGGTTCTCCTTCTTTATGACCTTGGGATAATCCTCGCAGAGGGCTATCTTCTTCGCGGTGACGCGGGCTATCTTCGCTATCTGCTTCTCGAGGCCGCGCACACCGGATTCGCGTGTGTATCTGTCGATTATGGCTTCGATGCAGGCCTTGTCTATCTTCAGGTCCTTCTTGCCCATTCCGTGCTCCTCGAGCTGCTTGGGGACGAGGAACTGGCGCGCTATCTCCACCTTCTCCTCGGCGAGGTATCCGGTCACGTTTATGAGCTCCATCCTGTCCAGAAGGGCGGACTGAATCGGAGAAGTGCTGTTAGCGGTGGTGATGAAGAGGACGTTGCTCAGGTCATAGTCCACATCCAGATAGTTGTCGTGGAAGGCCGCATTCTGCTCCGGGTCCAGAGCTTCGAGCAGAGCCGAAGACGGGTCGCCCTTGAATTCGGAGCTTATCTTGTCTATCTCGTCCAGAACGATTACGGGATTGGACGTTCCTGCACGGCAGATGCCGTTCAGGATACGTCCCGGAAGAGCTCCTATGTAGGTCTTGCGGTGGCCGCGGATTTCCGCCTCGTCGTGCATTCCGCCGAGGGCGATGCGCACGTACTTGCGTCCGAGCGCCTTGGCTATGGACTTGCCGAGGCTGGTCTTGCCCACTCCCGGAGGGCCGTAGAGGCAGAGGATCGGCGACTTCATATTACCCTTGAGCTTGAGCACCGCGAGGTACTCTATGATCCTTTCCTTGACCGTGTCGAGACCGTAATGGTCGTGGTCGAGCACCTTCTGGGCGTGCTTGAGGTCCAGATTGTCCTTTGACATCTCGCCCCAAGGCAGATCCACCATAAACTGGAGATAGTTATACTGGATGCTGTAGTCGGGGCTGCTCGGGTTATACTTCTCGAGCTTGGCGAGCTCCTTGTCGAAGATGGCGCGGACCTGCGCGGACCACTTCTTCGCGTCTGCCGCCTTGCGCAGCCGGTCGAAGTCCCCGGACTCGTCCATACCCAGCTCTTCCTGGATAGTACGGAGCTGATTATTAAGAAAATACTCGCGCTGCTGCTGGTCGATTTCGCCCTTCACCTTCTGGTTTATCTCCTGACGGAGACGGATGAACTGCAGCTCGGTCTCGAGGACGGCAAGAAGCTTCATCGCGCGGGTGTCGATCTCGTCATAGCGGAGCAGGTCCGCCTTGTCCGAGAACCTGTCCACATCAGTGGTGGTGGCGACGAAATTCACGAGGAAGTCCAGATTGTCTATGCCGCGCAGGGCGGATATGGCCTCCTTCGGAGTCGAGGAGGACAGACGGAGTATCGTGGAAGCCTTTTCCTTTATGGATTCCATCACCAGACGGGTGTTCGTGCCGTCCTGCGAAGAGGAGATGTCCTCCAGATAGTGGACATTCCCTATTATATAAGGGTCGTAGGAGACTATCGCGTCGAGTTGGAAACGGCGGAAGCCCTGGACGATGGCCGTGATGGTGCTGTCGGGCATTTCGAGGACCTTTATCACCCTGACCACGGTGCCGTAAGGGCTCAGGTCCTCAGCTTTCGGATCCTCCACGTTCACATCCAGCTGGGGCACCGCTCCGATGCAGAGATTGTTTTTCTCCGCATCCCGGATTATGCGTATGGACTTCTCCCTGCCGATGGTGACGGGGAACACTATGCCCGGAAAAATCACCGCGTTGCGCAGTGTCAGTATGGGCAGGCGCTCCGGGAGCTGGGACTCGTCGAGCTTGATGGGGCCTTCACCCTGAAGGACCGGTATGATGTTGACTTCTGCGCCTCTGGGGGCGAGAATGTCATCGTGAAGCAAATCTTTCAACATATATAAGTAGCCGAAACCTTTGCGACTGACAACTTGTCAGCCGTAGAAGGGTTTTCTGTGCGTCTGCAAATATAGTCAATCTCCGTGCCATCGGAAAGGTGCAGGGGCTTTTTCGCGAAAAAGGCAAAAAAATAAAAGTATGATTTTGATTATTAGAAAAATAAGTCTATTTTTGCACTCCATTTCCGATACATATCAGGATTTGCGAAGACATTATACATAAAGACAATACATTATGACAAAGGCAGAAATCGTTAACGAAGTCGCAAAGGCGACAGGCGTTGAAAAGACCACAGTACAGGCTATCGTCGAGGGTTTCATGGAGAGCGTAAAGGGTTCCCTTTCGAAGGGCGAGCCTGTCTATCTCCGCGGATTCGGCAGCTTCATCATCAAGCACAGGGCTCAGAAGGCCGCCAGGAACATCACCAAGAAGACCACTATGACCATCCCGGCCCACGACATCCCTGCATTCAAGCCTGCAAAGGTATTCGTAGCATCCGTTAAGGACGAGAAATAATCTTAATCTTTTTATATTATGCCGAACGGAAAAAAACATAAAAGGCATAAAATGGCGACTCACAAGCGTAAGAAGCGCTTGCGTAAGAATAGACACAAGAAGAAGTAAAAATTCTTCTCTTGGTCTGCCATTTTAGCAGTCTGCTGAAGAAAAGGGTCTGACCAGATAGTCAGCCCCTTTTGTTTTTCTGCTCGTTCCGAAATGAATCACTGATGGAATCTGAGAAAATAACTGAAAAAGATCTCATTGTCGATGTCTCGGCATCGGAAGTTCACATCGCCCTGATGGAAAACCACAGGCTGATAGAACTTAACAAGGAGTCCTGCAAAGGTCACAGTTATTCGGTAGGTGATGTCTATCTGGGAAGAGTAAAGAAGCTGCTTCCTGCGCTTAACGCAGCGTTCGTCGACATCGGCGACAGCAAGGAAGCCTTCGTCCATTATCTGGATCTGGGTCTGTATTTCAACGCGTTCGATGAGTTCGTGAAAGGCAGCAACCCGGGCAGAAACCAGAAGGACCTCTATTCCGGCATCAAGATCGGACAGCCTCTCCCCAAGGACGGACGTATCGAGAACGTCCTGAAGGTCGGCCAGATGATAGTGGTGCAGATAGTCAAAGAACCGATTTCTACAAAGGGCTCCAGACTCTCCGCAGAAATTTCATTGGCAGGACGAAACATTGTACTGCTTCCTTTCGCACAGAAAGTGAGCATATCCCAGAAAATCTCTTCGAAAGAGGAGAAAAAGAGGCTTGAAACTCTGGTAAAGAGCATACTCCCGCCGAATTACGGAGCCATCATCCGTACAGCGGCCGAAGGCAAGAACGCAGCGGTCCTCATCGGAGAACTCCGTTCATCCATCGAGAAATGGGAAAGCTCCTGGAAGAAGATAGCCTCCGGCAAGGGAGTCCAGCTGCTCTTCACGGAATACAGCAAAACCACCGTAATCCTCCGCGACCTGCTGAACGAGACGTTCAGCAACGTCTATGTGAATGACGAGAAGGTCTTTGAGGAGACAAAGAAGTATATCTCGCTGATCTCGCCGGATCAGGAGAAGATAGTGAAACTCTATACGGGGAAGGACCCGATATTCGATCATTTCGAGGTCAACCGTCAGATAAAGAGTTCTTTCGGCAAGGTGGTGCCGATCCGTCAGGGAGCATATCTCGTCATCGAGACTACCGAGGCGCTGAACGTCATCGACGTAAACAGCGGCATCCGTGCGAAGACCACGGACCAGGAGGAGAACACATTCGAGGTAAACTGTTATGCCGCAGAGGAAATCGCCCGCCAGCTCAGACTCCGCGATATGGGCGGAATCGTGATTGTGGACTTTATCGATATGGATTCGGTGGAGCACCGCAACGCCCTTTTCAAGAAGATGCAGGAGCTGATGGCAGACGACAGGGCCAAGCACAACGTGCTGCCGCTCACCAAGTTCGGACTGATGCAGCTCACACGCCAGAGGATACGTCCGGTGACCACCATAAACACCACGGAGACCTGTCCGGTCTGCCACGGCACGGGAAAGATCTCCTCCTCGCTCGTCATTGACGAGGCGATCGAGAGGAAGATCGCCGACTATGTGGAGGATAAGGGCATCAGGGTGTTCACCGTCAAGGTAAGCCCTATTCTGGGGGCATACCTCAGCCGGGGATTCAACTCCTTCGTGAGAAAGTGGAAGAGAAAGTACAAGTGCAAAATCCAGCTTGTCGAAGACAGCGGATTTACTGTCCTGCAGAACGAAATTTACGATGAAAAGGGAGGCAAGCTGGTATAGCTTGCCTCCCTTTTTTGCTGAGTGAGGAGTAAAGTAGAGCGGAAGTTCCGGTGTTTTTTGGGGGGAATTACTTAATTTTGTGTTGTGAACAGAAATGACGATTTCTCAAGGCTTGAGCTCCGACTGGGCAACTGCCGCGTGAACTACCGCTACTACCGTTCGCGTCTGGAAGCGTCCACCGGACTTCTGGTTCTGGTGAAGGCAAACGCGTACGGCCACGGCGCTGTGGAGTTCGCCGCCATGATGCAGTCCTGCGGGGCTGACTATCTGGCGGTCGCGCTGCCCGTGGAGGGGATCGAGCTGCGCAAGGCCGGTATCACCCTGCCCATACTCGTGCTGACTGCCGGGGTGGACTTCCCGGGGGAGATGATAGACTGCCGGCTCGAACCCGGGATCCCTAACCTCTACACTCTCCGTGCGTTCTGCGAGATGCTGGAAAGCCGGGGAATCAGAAACTACCCCGTCCACATAAAGCTGGATACGGGGATGCACCGGCTCGGCTTTATGGAAAGCGAAATCGGAGAGCTGCTGGAGTTCCTCAAGGGGAGGGAGTGCTTGAGAGTGGCATCAGTCTATTCGCATCTCGCGGCCGCCGAAGACCCGGAGCAGGACGATTTCACCCTCGCTCAGATTGCGGCCTTTCAGGCCAATGCGGACCGGATTACGGAGAGTCTCGGCTACAAGCCGATGTACCATATACTGAATTCGGCCGGGATAGAGCGCTTCCCTCAGTACCAGTTCGATATGGTGCGTCTGGGCATAGGCATCTACGGCATCGGCGCAAGTGCGCGGACACCCCTGCTGCCGGTAGCTTCGTTCAAGGTGAAAGTGCTGCAGGTGAAGACCCTTTCCCCTGAAGACGGGACTGTGGGGTATTCCCGCAAGGGAGTGATTCTGAAGCCGGGGACCGAGATAGCCACCATTCCGGCCGGCTACGCGGACGGAATAGACAGGCATCTGGGCTGCGGACGGGCCAGATTCTCGGTGAACGGCCGCAGGGTGCCCACGATAGGGAACATCTGTATGGATATGTGTATGCTGGATGTGACCGGCGCGGGTGTGAAAGCCGGAGACACGGTCACCGTCTTCGGGGATGACCCGAGCGTATGCGAACTGGCGGAGATTCTCGGCACCATTCCTTACGAGGTGCTCTCTTCCATCCCCCGCAGAATCGAGAGGGTCGTAATCAGATAGGCGGGAGAACGGTCTTCCCTTCCTGTCTTCCTTTCCCTCTTTATCTTCTGGAGTTTGCCATCCCTATGTAGTACAGCAGAGTGGCAAGGGAGCCGATGGCCGCTATGATGTAGGTGTAGGCGGCCCATTTGAGCGCATCCTTGGCCATAGGCGTGGTGGTCACGTCAGTGATCCTCGTTCCGGAGAGCCAGGCTACCGCACGCTGGCTGGCGTTTATTTCGACAGGCAGGGTGACGAGGCTGAAGAAGGTGGTCATCGCGAAGAGGGCGACGCCGAGCCAGAGCAGCGACGGGGTGACGTTTATGAGAATCACCCCGAGCAGAAGCACCCACTGGACGGTGTTGTTCGCGAATGTCACCACCGGCACGAGGGCGGAACGGAGGCGGAGCGGAGCATAGCCCTGCGCGTGCTGCAGGGCGTGGCCGCACTCGTGTGCGGCCACCGCCGCGGCGGTGATGCTCCGCCCGCCGAATACCTCCTCGCTGAGGTTCACTATCTTCGTCTGGGGATTGTAATGGTCAGTGAGAGTGCCGGGAATCGAAGCCACCTTGACATCGTATATTCCGTTATCCCTGAGCATCTTCTGCGCCACTTCGGCACCTGTCATCCCCCCGTTCATCGGGACTTTCGAGTATTTGTTGAATCTGCCCTGAAGCGTGGCCTGCACGACGTAGCTGGCCAGCATCGCAAGAATAACTATAATCCAAATCATATCTCTTTTCTTTTTTATTGTCGAACCGATATTTCCTATCAAATAGTGCGCCTGCCTCTTCCGCCTGTCAGAAAGTACATTCCGTCATCGCCAGCGGGCGTAAACTTGTCAGCGTCTTCTGTCCTTCAGAACCACATCCAGCAGAAGATTCAGCAGCAGAAGCAGAAACGCGAAAGTGGAAAGCCGCCCGCAGATATCCCCGTGGCGCACGAAATAAGTCTGCCCCGAATTCAGATTCACGGTCCCGGAGAGAGTGGCGCTCTCCCACCAGGGTCCCCGCTCGAGCACATCGCCCCTCTGGTCGATGAAGGCGGAAATGCCGGTATTGCCGCAGCGGGCTATGTCCCTGCGGAGTTCTATGGCCCGCAGGCGCGAATAGGAGAAGTGCTGCCGGTATCCCGGCGTGTCTCCCCACCAGGCGTCGTTCGTGATGACCGTCATCAGCTGCGCCCCCTTGCGGACGTAGCCGGTGCAGAACTCCCCGTATATGGACTCGTAACATACCGCGCAGCCGACGGGAACTCCTCCGGGATGGAGCAGAGAAATCTCCTCCTGCCCCGTGCAGTGCCCTATCGGAGCGCCTAACTTCTTGGCCATAGGCCCTATGATTCCCGGATAGGGAGTCATCTCCACGCCGACCACAAGCTTGCTTTTGTGATAGATTTCAGTGCTGCCGGACCCGTCCACGCAGAGGGCGGAATTGTGCGACTCGTACCAGAGACCGTTATGCAGACGTCTCGCATTCGCCGACGGAGGGGTCTCAGAGGCGAAAGTCTCATAAGTGGAGGCCCCGAAGATGATGGAGGAATTGGCCGATGAGGCCGCAAAGGAATTCAGACGCTGCCAGGTCGGGCTGTCCGCGTACTCGCCGCAGGTGATGTCGTCGCAGAAGGTCTCAGGGGCGAGCAGCAGCAGATGCCGGGAGGAGTCCCCTCGCTCTCCGAGCGCGGGCTTCCAGAGCGAAAGGAGTATCGCGGTCTGCTGTTTCTGGCTGAGTGTCTGGAACTTCTGGTACGGGTCGAAATTCGGCTGGGCGATCAGCACATCCATCTTCCCCTCGCTGACCTCCTCATAATTCCGGTAAATCGAGAGCGAAGTTATGACCGGGACGGCGAGGACGGCGAAGAGAGCGACTATGGAGGCGGCCCTGCCCCAGAGAGTGAAACTCCGCCAGCGGCAGTCCGCAAGGGCGGACATCAGCCCGAAAAGCGCGAGATTGCACGCCCATACCCAGAGCGATCCCCCGAGTGTGCCGGTGTATTCGTACCACTGCACCAGACGGGTGGACTGGGCGAATGCGTTGCCCAGCACCAGCCACGGCCAGGAAATCTGCGCGGAGAAGTAAGCTCTTTCCCAGGCTGTCCACATCAGCACCAGAAAGATATAGGGCAGCGCTCCCCTCTGATGTTTGCGGCTCAGCCGGAAAAGACCGAATATCAGCGACATCTGCAGCGCGTTCGCAAGGACGGCGAAAACCCCTCCCCCTACGGTGGCGTTGCAGACCCAGAAAGTGGTGAGCGCGTTCCACAGCACGAATGCCGAGTAGTGCCAGAGCCAGAAGCGCCTGACCCCGTTCTCCCGGGCTATCTTCTCCATACAGAGCAGAGGGACCAGACCGAAGAGGGCTGTGAAGCCCATATGCGGCACAAGCCAGGGCAGGCTCATCAGAACCCCGAACAGAAGTTCCAGAACCAGCATCGTATTTCGCACTTTCACGCTCATAACACGCGAAGGTAGTGAAAAATCAAAACATCTTCGTAACTTTGACAAATTTTGAGAATGCGTATGGCTACATCAGAAAAAAATAAGGGCGGAGAAAAGAGCGTCGGCAGATGGGTGCTCTCCAATCTCATCGGGGCAGCCGCCTTCTTTTTAGGCCTCGGCATAGTGGTGTCTCTGGTGCTGGGAGTGTTCACCCGCCACGGGAAGGAGATAGAAGTGCCCGATATGACTAATCTTACGGTAGCCCAGGCCGCCGGGATGGCCGCCGGATGCGGCATCCGCACTGAAGTGACGGACTCGGTCTATGTACGCAGAATGGCGAAGGGCGCTGTTTACAGGCAGAACCCGGAAGCTGGCTCCAAGGTGAAGAAAGGCCGCCGCATTATGCTCACCATCAATGCCGTAAACGCGAAGAAGGTCAGTATGCCCGACCTCGTGGGGCTTTCTATGCGTCAGGCCCGCGCGGAGCTCTCCTCGAAGGGCCTCAACCTCAGCAAACTCATATATGTGGACGACATCGCTACGAACAATGTCCTGAAGCAGCTCTACCGCAACCGCGAGATTGCCGCCGGACGAGAAATCGAGAGCGGCTCGGACATCTGTCTCGTGGTGGGTCTGAACCCGGAGAATAACCAGACCTTCGTGCCGGACGTGGTCGGGCTGCGTTACTCCCGCGCAGTGGACGCCCTGCACGACAACTCCCTTAACATCGGCAGACTGGTCTTCGACAAGAATGTCCGGACCTACAGCGATTCGCTGAACGCGACAGTCAGCAGCCAGTCGCCGGGAGTCTCCGAATTCCCGATTCTGATGGGATCCGACATCGCACTGCATCTGACACTCAGCGAAGAATAGAGCAATATGGAACTCAAGGACGAGCGTCTCGCCGAGTTCATCGACGAGGACATCATCGAGAGTCCCGATGCGCCCGCAGACGAGGCGTGCGAGGACGAGGAGCAGGGGATGTTCGAGCATTTCCGCCTGAACGTCGACAAAGGGCAGACTCCGATCAGAATAGACAAGTATATGGCCGCTCACCTCGAGGATACCTCGAGGCATCGCATCCAATGCGCGATCCGCCAGCAGTACGTCCGCGTGAACGGCAAGGTGGCCAAGGCCAATCTCATAGTCCGCCCGGAAGACGTGATACGCTTCGTTATGCCTTACCGCCGGCGCGGTATGGAGATTCTGCCGCAGGACATTCCGCTGGACATAGTCTTTGAGGACGGCGACCTTCTGGTGGTGAACAAGGCCGCAGGGATGGTGGTGCATCCGGGCCACGGGCATTTCGAGGGCACTCTCATAAACGCTCTCTCATATCATCTGGGCATTTCCCAGGGCCCGGAAGCCGAGGACGAAAGGATGGGGATACTGGTACACCGCATAGACAAGGACACTTCAGGACTGCTGGTGGTGGCGAAGAACGACAACTCCCAGCTCCACCTCGCGAGACAGTTCTTCGAGCACAGCATCGAGCGGCTCTACACCGCCGTCGTGTGGGGGAACATAAAGGAAGACGAGGGCACGATAGACGCAAACATCGGCCGGGACCCCAACGACCGCCTGCGCTTCCGCGTCTATGACAATCCCGAAAAGGGCAAGCGCGCGATCACGCATTACAAAGTCCTCGAGCGTTTCGGTTTCGTGACTCTCGTGCAGTGCCGCCTCGAGACCGGACGCACGCATCAGATCCGCGTGCATATGTCCTCCATCGGGCATCCGCTCTTCAACGACACCCGTTACGGCGGCTCCGAAATCCGCAAGGGAACCATCTACGCCAAGTACCGCCAGTTCATCGAGAACTGCTTCAAACTCTGCCCCCGCCAGGCCCTGCACGCCGGCGTGCTCGGCTTCGTGCATCCGGGGACCGGTCAGCGGGTACACTTCGAGGCCCCGCTTCCTGAGGATATGGCCTCGCTGCTCGACAAATGGCGGCGCTACTGCGACAGCGGAAACCGTCCGGCGGAGGATGCAGAAGAAGAATGAGGGTGTACGGCATCGGCCGCACACCCTCAAATACATTACCTTTTTCTCTAGAAGCGCCGGCCTCCGCCCATAGGAGGGCCGCCCATTCCGCCCGGACGTCCGCCGGGACCCATACCCGGGCCCATACCCGGACCGCCGCGGCGGCCGCCGCCGAAGGTACCGAAACGCCAGGTGAACGAGAGCATAACGTAACGTCCCACGGTATTGCTGAGGGATTCCGAGTGGTAGTTCGCGGTGTCGCTCACGTTAAGGCTGCGGGTCTGACCCAGAATATCATAGACATTCAGGGCTATGGTAGCCTGTCTGCGGAAGACGAGCTTGGAGATTTCCGCGTTCAAGATGGTCTCTGAAGGCATCTCGGTGGAGTATCCCCGATACCACCTGTAATTCACGTCCGAACGGAAGGTCATCCCCGGAAGATCCCAGTTCCATATGACAGAAGCGTCCGCGGAATTTCTCCAGGTTTCGATGTTCTGGTCGGAATATATGGTGTACTTGGTATTGGAGTACCTTGCGGATCCTCCGGCTCTGATCTCAAGGGCGTCAGTCCTGTAGGTCAGGTGCAGACGCTCAGTGACGCTCAGGCTTCTGGTATCGTTCCGCTGAAAGTCAGCCGAGTTGTCCATGTCGCTGTAGTCCCTTCTGAACGCGACATAGTCGAAATCGCCGTCGTGATAATACTTGTCCGTCCCGATATTGTTTCCCACATAGGAGGAAGAACTGTTGAGGCTGAAACGCGTCATATTCGAAATGAGGACGCTCTGCTTGTAAATCGGCATATTCCCGAACATAAAGAAGCCGAAGTTGCCCGATGTCGGGCCGTTCACCGGCATAGTGAAGGTCATACCGTCGGCCTTATCGGACCAAGTGGAGTTCACTATCGGGTTCTGTACGAAGCCGCCGTTCAGGCGCACGCTCAGAGAGGTGTAGTTCTTCGGGTTGCCATACTGGAACTCACCCCCGAAATTGTGGGAGAAGTACGGAAGGAGATAAGGGTTTCCGAGCGACTGGTTTATAGGGTTGGAATTGTCCAGAACCGGCACAAGCTGAGTGACTGACGGCTGGCTCGTGGAGCCGCGATAGCGGAAGCGGGCCTCGGTGTAGTCGTTCGGCTCATAGAAGAACATAGCCTGAGGAGACCAGTTGAGTACCGAATAGGTGGTGTCTATGGTGTAGGCCGCGCGCTCGGTATAATTGCTGACCCGGGTAGGGTTAAGGCTTACGCCGATCTGGGCCAGAATCTTCTCGCGACGGAACATAAGGTTCGCTCCTATCTCCTGGCGGATGCTGGTGTTCGTGATGGAGTTCGAATATGCCTCATTCAGGCTGCGGGCTCCTCCGGTGTATCTGTCGCGCGTGTCCTTGCTGAAGCCGTCATCCTGCAGGGCGATGTCATAAGCGGTCTTTTCTGAATTCGAGCGGCTCCAGTTATAGGAGTAGTTAGCTTCGGCGTAGAAGTCGTTCCCGAGAGGCTCCGTGAACACGGCGCGTCCCTGGATGCTGGAGCTGCGGCTGTACTGGTCCGTATGCTGGTTTATGATGGAATCCTTCGGAGCTCCGCCGATATAGCTCCGCGTGAGCGACTGGGTGAGTCCGTCAGTGTCGTTGTTCGAGAAACGGAAATTCGTGAAGAGGACAAGGGTGCGTCCCGGGATTCCGAGTCTCTGGCGGTACATAAGGCGGCCGGAAGCCTGGATATTGCGGTTGTCTCCTGCATTGTAGCTGAAGCCGTCGTTCGTGTCCGTGATGTTGCCGTTCCTGTCGTCCGTATCGGTATTGAACTCTTCCAGAGTGTCGTAGCTTCCCATACCGTAGTTCAGCTGAGGCTCGAAGATGATGGAGTTGTTCTCGCTGAATTTGTGTTCGAGACGCATACCGAAACGGTAGCCGTCAGAAGTGGAGGTGGACACGTTTTTAGTCTCTGATATCTGGGTGAAATCGTCATAATAGGTCTCCCTGTAGGACTGCTGGTCGGTATCGTTGCGGGTCCCGCTGTAGGCCAGGTCGCTTACCAGCTCCATCCTGTCGTCCAGCAGGTCGAAACCGGCGTGGCCGCCGAGCAGATAGGAGGTGGTCACTCCGCCGTTTCCGGAACGCATACCACCTCCCATCCCGCGCATCATATTGCCCGCGAAGTCACCGAAGCCGAGACGGTTTCCGTTATTCGCGTTGCCGATGACGCTGAACTGCTTGCCTTCGGAGAAGTTGCCGAGGAAGAGGTTCGAGGTGAAGCGCGTGTCGTTATAAGGTTTGAACTGGGAGGAGGAGCTTTCATCCACCGGAACATCGTGGCCGATGCCGGCCCTGATGTTTCCCATAAGCCCGTTCATCATACCCTTCTGGACGGAGAGGTCCAGAACCGTCTCCTCCTGACCGTCGTCGATGCCGGTGAATTCGGCCTGGTCTGACTTTTTCTTCACGACCTTGACCTTGTCGATGATCTTCGCGGGAAGGTTCTTCGACGCGAGGGCCGGGTCATCCATAAAATAGGTCTTGCCGTCTATATATATCTTCTCTATGGTCTTCCCGTTGGCGGTGATGGTGCCGTCGGAGTCCACTTCGACTCCGGGGAGTTTCTTGAGGAGGTCCTCCAGAACGTCATTCTCGGTGGTTCTGAAGGATGAAGCGTTATACTCTATGGTATCTTTCTTTATGACTACGGGGTTACCGAGGGCGGAGACGCTGGCGGCATCCAGCAGCTTGGTGTCGGTCTTCATCCTGACCTGACCGAGGTCGATGCTGCGGCCCTTGACCTCGATTTCCTTCTCTACAGGGACAAGGCCCATCAGTTCGGCCTTGAAGGTATAAGTCCCGTTCTTGAGGCCGGAGAGGGTTGCGGAGCCCTTTTCATCCGTGAGGGCATACTTGTAAGGGGTGCTCGAATTCTTCACGCTGACGGATACCGTGGCGAAGCCCACAGGCTCGCCGGAAGCATCGTCGATGAGGGTTACGCTGAGGTCACTCTGCGCCTTCTGGGCAGCCAGAGGCAGGAAGGCGAACTGGAGCAGTAGGAAGGCGGCGAGGCGCACGAGAGATTTGTTCATATTTCTCCAATAAAAAAACACGAACATTAGACAAAGCCCCGGGGGCAGGGTTTAATAAAGAATTTAAATAATGTGATTTTTCTGCCGGGATTGGACGAAGTCCGGGGGAGACGTCACTTCACTCTGTCGGGGTTCGCCTCGACGAACTTGGCCCAGGAGGCGGGCGAGTGCTCGTGCGAGAGCGGGCTTGAGAGCTGATAATGGTGGCAGAGCGCGATGGCAAGCGCATCCGTTGCGTCGAGATGCTGAGGCTCGAGCGTGACCCCGAGGGTCTTGCCGACCATCACCCCGATCTGCTCCTTCGAAGCGTTGCCGTTGCCGCAGATGGCTATCTTGGCCTTGCGCGGGGCATATTCCGCGACGGGGATGCCCGCTCTTATGGCTGCGATGATGGCCGCTCCCTGGGCGCGGCCGAGTTTGAGTATGACCTGGGCGTTTTTCCCGTAGAAGGGGGACTCGACGGCGAGGTCGGTGGGAGAATAGGTCGCGATGAGCTCCTCCACGCCGGCGTTTATGTTCGCGAGCTTCTCGAAGGGGTCCTTTATCTTGCGAAGGTCGAAGACTCCCATCGTGACATAATGCGGCCGGCCGGAATCAACGGAAACGATCCCGTAACCGAGGATGTTGGTTCCGGGATCTATTCCCAATATGATTCTGTTCTCAGTCAATCTTGTCGAAGCCGGTGTATGGACGCAGAACTTCCGGTATGATGATGCCGTCCGGGGTCTGGTTATCCTCGAGAAGGGCCGCCACGACGCGCGGGAGTGCGAGGGAGCTGCCGTTCAGAGTGTGGCAGAGCTGCGTCTTGCCGTTCTGGTCGCGGTAACGCAGGTGGAGACGGTTCGCCTGGTAGGACTCGAAGTTCGAGACTGAAGAAATCTCGAGCCAGCGCTGCTGCGCCGCGCTCCAGAGCTCGAAGTCGTAGGTGATGGCGGAGGTGAAGCTCATATCGCCGCCGCAGAGACGGAGGATATGGTACTTGAGGCCTAGCTTGTTCACGAGGCTCTCCACGTGCGCTATCATCTCGTCCAGAGCGGCATAGCTGTTCTCGGGCTTCTCGACGCGGACGATTTCGACCTTGTCGAACTGGTGCAGGCGGTTCAGGCCGCGCACGTCCTTGCCGTAGGAACCCGCTTCGCGGCGGAAGCAGGGAGTGTAGGCCGTCAGCTTCTGAGGGAAGTCGCTGTCCTGAAGGATGACATCGCGGAAGATGTTCGTCACCGGGACTTCCGCTGTAGGGACCATATAGAAGTCGTCGAGATTCGCGTGATACATCTGGGCTTCCTTGTCCGGGAGCTGGCCGGTGCCGAAGCCGGAGGCGGCGTTCACCATTACCGGAGGTTCCACTTCCTTGTAGCCGGCTGCGGTGTTGCAGTCCAGGAAGAAGTTTATGAGCGCTCTCTGGAGCTTCGCGCCCTTGCCCTTATAGACAGGGAAACCGGCGCCGGTGATCTTCACGCCCAGATCGAAGTCGATGATGTCGTATTTCTTGCAGAGCTCCCAGTGCGGGAGGGCGTTTTCGGGAAGGTGCACCTCCGGGCCGCCCGTCTTCACTACGAGGTTGTCGGCGGCGCTCACGCCTTCCGGAACCATTTCGCAAGGCATATTCGGCATAAGGACTATCTGCTCGTTCATCTCCTTCTCGGACGCGTCGCGGGCCGCGAGCAGTTCGCTGCTGCGGGCCTTGAGGGCCGCGACCTCTTCTTTCGCCTTCTCGGCGGCCTCCTTGAGGCCCTGCTTCATCAGCGCGCCTATCTCAGCGGCCTTCTGCTTCTGGGAGGCGAGGAGCGCGTCGCTTTCCGTCTGGAGCGCACGGCGGCGGGCGTCGAGCTCAAGCACTTTCTCCACTACGGGACGAGCATCGAAATGCTTTTTCGCAAGGGAGCGGATGACGAGTTCCGGGTCATCACGCAAAATCTTAAGTGTCAACATATTGTGCTATATTTTAATTCGCTTGTATATGGCAAGAGGGCCTGCACTTACTCGAAGTGAAGCCCTCTCCAAACTGATGCATTAAATCCTTCGAGCTAGTTCTCAAACGGAACTACCGACACGTATGATTTGTCTGCTTTCTTCTTGGTGAACTTTACGGTACCGTCCACAAGAGCATAAAGAGTGTGGTCTTTGCCCATACCCACGTTCAGGGAAGGATTGTGTACGGTGCCTCTCTGACGCACGATGATATTTCCGGCCTTAACGACCTCGCCGCCGAATTTCTTGAGGCCCAGACGTTTGCTGTGGGACTCACGACCGTTCTTAGAACTTGATTGACCTTTCTTGTGTGCCATAATGAATTCCTTTAAGCGATTTCGTTAATCTTGATCTTGGTGAGTTTCTGACGGTGGCCGTTGCATTTCTGGAAGCCCTTGCGGCGGATCTTCTTGAATACGAGAACCTTGTCAGCCTTGGCGTTATCATCGATGACGGTGGCTTTCACCACTGCGCCTTCTACATAAGGAGCGCCGACCTTTATGTCCTTACCGTTCTCGATAAGAAGCACCTTGTCGAACTCCACGTCAGCACCGTTTGCCGCCGCGAGGCGGTTTACGAAAATTTCATTGCCAGCTTCAACTTTAAACTGCTGGCCTGCAATGTCAACGATTGCGTACATAAACAAAACTTAAAAAAGTTTCAACCGTAAGCGTCCGCTCCTTTCGGCGGCTCTTCACCTGCTCAGCGGTCATAAAATCAGCCTGCAAATATAGGCATATTTTTCTTCTGCGCAAAGTTTTTGTGATGATGACGACGGAAGTGATTCCTGAAAACACCACTTGTCAAGTTTTCATCATCACTGTCTTTGCGCGAAAGTTTACGCAGTAGCGGTGTCCGGGTCCACCAGACACTCATCCAGGGACTTGCGGATGGCTTCCTTATCGAGATGCTGGCCGATGAAGACTATTTTCTGCATCCTGTCTCCGTAGTACGGATCCCAGTCTCTGGCTAGCATAGGGTCGGTTTCGAGCTGCCGCAAAAGCTCCTCCTTTGGCATCGCGCCATACCACAGGCCGGCATTGCGCAGGGAAACCTGCTTGCCCGCCTGTTCGAAGACGTAGCAGGTGTCGAACTGGTCCTGGAAGTAGCAGAGGCCCTTGGCACGGATTACGCCCTTAGGCCAGCGCTTGGCTACGAACCAGTCGAAACGGTTGATGTCCAGAGCCTTGCGGGCGAAATACACATATGTTCCTATGCCGTATTCCTCCACTTCCCCGCCCTCGTGATGATGATGGTGGTGATGGTCGTGCTCGTCATCGTGGTCGTGATC
>JAUMVX010000055.1 GCA_030529945.1 Bacteroidia bacterium
AGCAGTCTGTGACGAAAATTTTATGCCTCGTTAGGAAAGTTTCGGGAATGCAGGTTATACAGGACAATTCCTGAAATGTCCTGATATTTCCAGAAGAAACTGTGGCGATTTCATCCTTCACAAGTTCATCGTTCAAAATCTCCGTATTCGCGGAAACGAACACGCCGAATGCTTGTTCGATGGCGCTGCGCAGGGCATTGTCCGTGGCATCTTCTTTAGTGGAACCTTCTCCGGTTACGACCAATGTAACCTCATTGGGTTGTTGTGCAGCTGCTACCAACTGTAACAGACACGCCAAAAGTGTGATTAACAGGCACTTCATATTCTATCTCACTTTATTTTCAGCCTTTTTGATAAGAGTAATAGCATCTTCCGCATTACTGAGGAAATTGTAGATGTGAATTCCAGCATCATTGTCGGTGATAAGTTCAAAAAGAAGAAGGGTTCTTTCGGTAAACCCGAATTGCTGAAGCCAGGCATCAATGATACTTTTTTTGGCAATAGAGCCGTGATTCAAGTATGTCTTTATGCTGGTGATTCTCTGGTTAGCCGCGAAGAAGTTGATGTATAGGGCGCAAACATTCTTGCCTTGCACATGATTATGATAATCGTCCGTAAATAGCCCAAGACGAAGTGAACCATCATTGTACTGGTTGGGCCGCAAAACAAGCAGATGCCGTTCTTTCATAAACTTCATTCGTTTCCGTCCGGCCCGGAACAGGGTGTGGTGCAGACAAAGAAAGTGTGGGCCTCTTAGTCTTATTCCCGAACTAGGCTCTGGACTGCCGCGTGTGATGAATAAGGGGATGCTCACACTTACGCTATAGTGTGGGCGAAGCCCTCAAAATAGCCAGTGCAAGCGTCAACCATTATTCCGATCACACTCGAATTGTCCAGATTCAGTTCGGACGGAACAAAAGCTAAACGCTTTCTATGTTATTGTCGGCGAATTAAGCCGCCGATGCAAATATACCTAATTTCCGCAGAAAACAAAACTTTTTTGTCTGAGGCATCATTTTGACGGTCGAGGAAGTTCCCTTTTCTCGTCAACTAGACCTCCGGAGGCTCTTAAGCGGTCTTGCGGTCTCCACCGAAGCTCACGAAAGTGCGACTTTTTCAGGTGTGCCCTATGCCGCGGCTCCGCCCGGGGCGACCTGGGCGGCGATTCACAGAGCTTATGACCATCATTTGAAGCCTCAACAATCAAGTTCCAGATAGATTCGTCGCTTGGTGTAGAGGTTGAGGACATTCCTCCGCCCGGACTTGATCCATTTGGCGGGGACGATTACGAATGTGCGCAGGAAGCGCTTCAGTCTCGCGGTCATGTCGAGCCCCTTGACCCGCCCTCCGATGACATCGAGCAGGTGCAGGTAGAAGTTCTTGAGGATGGCCGTGGCGAAGAGGAACACGGTGTTCTCATTCAGAAAGGAGAAAGGCAGGTGCGCCCATCCGAAGTCGTTGTTCTGGCAGTCGAAGTTGCGCTCGCTCGCGCCCCTCTGATTGTAGTAGGTGATAACGTCGCGTTCCGGGCTGTCCCAGTCGTTGGTCACGATGCATCTGTACACATATTCAGTTCCGAAGATGCCTTCCGGCTCTGCCTCCGGGTCTTCATCGGTGACGCGGGTGCGCTGCACCACGAGCCTGAGGTTCATCCCCGGCAACACTGTGTCGAACTTGAAGGAGGCGACACCGCATTTCTGCTCTCCGATCGCGGTTTCAGTCCAGTCGGCATGCTCCATGAACTCGGTGCGCCGTGAGTGACAGTTGCTTGCGCGGATGTAGAAACGCTCGCAATGAGCGGCCACCGTCCGCAGTATTTCCTCGGAAAACGAGCCGCAGTCCGCGCGGAAGTTCTGAACCGTCACACGGCTCTGCTCCTCCAGGCGGATGAAGATTCTCTCCAGAGTGTCGGCCTGATGGAACTTGACGTTGGCATTGCCGTCGCGGTTCTCGACTCCCACTATCAGGCCTCCGACTGTGGCGACTCCGGGAAAGTAGCCGTCCGCCTTCTTGTAGGAATACTTCGCGTCCTTCTTGTCCGCGGCGATGAACTGGTGGTCGAAGTCAAGGTTGACGCGGTCTCCGGGTTTGAGCTGTCCGGTGACGGCGAGACATTTCAGAAGCAGCGAGTTCATCTTCACGTTCACGTTGAAGGCGTATGACTTCTTCCGGTCGCTCTCGTATGAGACGTTCCCGCAGGAGAGGTTTCTCAGAGTCCGCAGGATGACATCCGAGGAGCATACGCGGATGCCCCCGCGCTTGTCCCAGAACGGCTTGATGTCCATCACGTCCTCAATGCAGTCGCCGCCGCACAGGTAGCTGCCGAACATCGACGCGAACACGTCGCCGTGAGTGAACGCGGCCCTCGTGGCGCCGCGTCTGCCGAGATGCTCGTCGATGGCCTGGCGGAGGCCGCTGCGGTCGAACTGGTTGAAAATCGAGAAAAGTCCCCCGAAAGGGTTGATGTTGTCGGATTTTAGTTGTATCTTCGCCATGTCAGTACGCCAAATTATGTTGATTTGTACCTCACTAATTTAGGTGAAATATCTGACATTGTCAAGCCCTGGTAAGGTTTTCTTTATCAGGGCTTTTGAAAATTTAGCTGGCTATAGGCCTGCGGAATTTAGGATATAAAGTTTCTATGTTTGAGTCGACTTTAAAAAGTGGTATTTTATGAGGCCAGCGCCCATTGGCGGGCGACGGCCGGGTCAAAAAAATAAAGTTTCAGATGTCCGATACTCCGCTTCATACTCGACGCGAGACGAAGAATGGCCGAAATAAGGCCGTTCTGACCTCCGGCAGGCCCTTCCGGAGCCGTTTTGCTCTGGAAGAGCACGAGTCTCCGCAGATTTATCCACATACATCGGGCAAGGGCCCACAGCTCGTGCTTCCGCTTACCTCTGTAGCGGGTCTTGTTGTTGCGGGTGTGGAAGCAGAGCTGGAAGATGGAAGCCTCCACGTTGTTCCGTTTGTTCTTCTCCTCGGGAGGGATGTCCTCCATCAGCCGCCTCGAACGCATGGACTCCAGCTGTTTCGGCAGGAAGTAGCGCCATTTGTACCTGCCTCCCGCTTTCGGATGAGGGATGCGGAGCGCGCCGCCCCTGGTCGTTTTCGCCTCATAGACCTCTCCGGTCTGTGTGTCGGAGATTCTCACGGTGTCCACGCCGCCCTCGTCGAGCAGGTATCTGGACTGGCGGCCCTGGATGCCGGTGAACACCCCGTTCACTTCCATCGCACGGTTGTCGGCATTCTGGTAGGCCCCGTCGCTGTAGACGGTCTCCACCTTCTCGCCGGTAGCGGCCTCGCTCTTCGCGATGGCCTCCCCGTAGAAGGCGTTGTCTGCGGCGGTCGCACCCTCCACCTGGACACCGGTGATGAGGTCCGGGGCATCCTCCTTCTGGTCGGTGGTCTCGGTGATGTTCACGCTGTAGCCCTTCACCTTCTGCTGCCCCTTCTGGCGGTACTCCGCGTCCGGGTCGTTGGGGTTCTGGACGCTGTCCGCCGCGATCCGCTTCTTGTCGCGGGGCGTGACCTGCCCGTGCTCGACGGCATACTGCTCCTCGAACACCCGCTTCAGGAGGCCGTCATTGGCCTTGACCCTCACAAGGACGGCATAGATGATGCGCCCGAGCGCCCCGAGCCTCTGGCGGATGGTCTCGGCGTCGCTCCTGTAGACGGTCTGCTTCGCGTTCTCCTCCAGCCAGGGCCGCACCTTCTTCCTGAGGGATGGGTTCAGGCGGTCAAAGTACCCGCCTATCTCCTGAAGGAAGGTCTTGTGTATGAGTTCGTATCTGGGATACCACGCGATGTTGCTGCCGATGAGCTTGCTGTCCATCCGGACGGACTTGCCGCTGATCCTGAACCTCGCGGCCTGAAGGCCGGTCAGGCTGCTGAAGCAGGTCTCCATCAGGTTCTCGCCGGTCCTGTCGGCGTACTCGCAGATGCGGCGGCGGAAAAGATAGTACGTGTCAAGGGACGGGGCCTCGTCGTGCATCCGGAGGCCGAGGGCCTTCCGGGTGAGAAGGTCGTAGTCGCACTTCTCCATGAGGTCCTCGTCGGAGCATCCGAACCCCTCCTTGAGGGCCATCATCGACACCAGCTGGCGGACGGAGGCCGTGGGCGTGCCCATATTGCCCTCCTTGAACAGCGGGCGGAAGACGCTCTCGTCCACCTTGGATGTCACAAGGGCGAAGAACTGGTTGAACCAGCTCTTAGGGTCGTCGAACTTCTTCGCCGCCCTCCTGCCCATAAAGTCAACCGGGTCCTCGAACAAGGACAACTGCGTGTTGGTGTCGGTCTCTCTAAACATAGTCTCTTGCCTTGTAAATCGTATGCAAGTTAGTGAAAATAAATGACATATTGGAATAAATATGACCCGTCAGGCAAATATCCTCAAACTTTTTTCTCTCCCATCCGCCAAGCCCTTCGGCGGATGGTCAATGAGCTTTGGTGAAGGGCTGTCGACTTTTTAAAGTGGACTCATGTTTGAAAACCAAATAGACTTGTAGTGAGTTTATGTGAAGCTTATGAGCTGCGCTCTCAGGGATTCCGACCCCTGCCACCAAGATGCCCCCGGAATATGTCAAGTTTTTTACGCAAACAACTTGACTTTTATATCTCTCAGACTTTACCACTGAAGAAATCGGCCCAAAACGGATTCTCTTTATCGAACAATTCCTTATGTTCCGGTGAGAGTTTATGATAGTCCGTCCAAAGGTTGATTGTCGTCTTTTTGTCAAACGATATCTTCAACTCACCAATATGACCTTCGGTGTGCACCCACCAGATTTTATCAGTGCGATGTCTCTTTAGGAATTTATATTTTTCCGGTTCATCCATAGGCCTTATAATCATTTTTGCCGATTTCTGAACCTCGCTTGAAGTTCTTCCATCCTCGCCAGCAATTCCGCAAACGGGAGTGAAGCACCATAAATCATTGTATTGCGCATTAATTCGTAATCGGTTTCCCAAGCGGAGCGTACATCTGCGGGCGGAAGAAGGACAATCCTGTCACGGACATCGGGCGTGTAATCCACATCCTTCATATGCGTGAACACGTCCCGATGATGATGAATTGTATTCCAAAGTTCATCGTCAATGATGGCGGACTTCGCGAAATCGCAGTCCATCATCCTTTCAAGATCATACAGATGACGTGATTTTCTGTCAACCCTCGCCCCGGCATCCGTGGAGAACAATTCGTGCAGAAGATAAGCTTTCTCAAGAAATGTTTTCTCCGGAACGGCGGTAGGAATACTCACCGTCTGCGTTGAAGTCCCTATATTCGTGGTCTGACTCACAAGGCTGTCGACATTCCGGAACTCATAGGGTTCGAACAGTGAACGCGAGCCTATTTCGAGCATCACCACCGGTTTCACATATCCGGCTGCTATCGGCATCAGAGGAGCATATCGCACAAATATCCTTCTCGGCTCCGGGTATGTCTTGTCCCCTTCTCCGTCTTCCTCGGCTTCGACCTCGCACCATTTAAGAAGATCGGAAGATTCGAGAGCAGCCGTCAAGTCGGCGGCAATCCGCTCCTTCACGAAAAGCGAGGATTTCTTGCGGAGAGACTTTATCTGTCTGACGGTCAAGTCCCCTTCGAAGCCGAACAGACTGCGGTCAACCGCCAGGTCTATGTCCTCCGAAAAGCGCTCAATCCGGTTCCATACCTTGCTTAACGAAGTTCCTCCCTTGAACACGAACTTGTCCGCGTATGGCAGAGAAAACACGCATTCAAGAACGGCGGTCACCCACAAATCTTTCTCCACGGACTCCACGGGCAGCCCCACTTTGGTTGCGGCCTGCTCCAGCACTTTGCGCTTCTGTACGTCACTCAGATTCCAGTAGTTATTCATAAGCCTCCCTGATTATCGATGCTATCCAGTCGGGCATCAGTTTTATATCCTGCAAAACATTTTCCTTCGGTTCGTTCTTCAGCAGAGCCATGATTCTGTTCTTGTCCTCATCAGTGACATTCTCCTGCCCCATTTCCTTCAAGGCAGAATTTATCAGCAAGGCCAGCTGATTGTGGAACGCCAGATTTCTCGGGCTCACGTGCTTGAACAGTATCCCCCGGCTTCCGTTGACGCTCACTTTTCTCGTCGTCCCGTCTGTGAGATATACGACATTCATAGGAACCTGCGTGGACAATCCGAGACGGTTCATAGCATATACTCCGGCAGGGACGATTCTGGCCTTGTCCCGCTTGGCTATGGCCTGAGCTATCTCCTCATAAGTCGGGTTCAGGACTCCAAGCCCCAACTCCTTGTCAATCTTAGGATAACAATAGATGCCTCTCGCCACTCTGATTATCGTCCCGTCGGCGGTCATTCTTTCCAAAGCCTTGAGCACGGCAGACTTCTCCCCCGCCTTAGAGAAATCCGAGGGGAAAAACACCGTCCCCCTTCCGCATTTCTTCACCGAGTTAAGAATTGTATTTTCAATGCTTTGAGCCATTATATCCGCCAATATTTGTCGCAAAAATACAACTTTTTTACGACAAAACAAGAGAGTTCTGAATACTTCTCCCCTATTTGAAAACACAGAATATGGGGGTAAGAATGGTTGTCAGAGCCTCGGGCACTAAAATGCCGGGGAAAATCTTCGACAAATTCCACGAATAATTTTGTCCCCGGCAAATTAGGGGGACAAACGGGGGACAATCGTGAAACGTCAAAATTTACAAAGTGTTTGAAAATAAGCGATTAACCGAATTTCTCATATTCTGCATCGGAAAATGAACATTCTGCATCGTAACATAGGGTTTTCTTAAGTACTCGCAAAAATTAGTAAATTTGCAAGACAACGCTAAACACCACATTGATTATGGCTAAAGAACCCGGCTATGTTTATGTTCTCACAAATCCCAGTTTCCGCGAGGACTGGGTCAAAATCGGGAAAAGTGCTCGCCCAGTAGATATCCGCTCCAAGGAGCTGGACAATACTGCCGTACCCCTTCCCTTTGAAATCTACGCGACGCTTAAAACCGAAAAGTATGACATCGTCGAGAAGAAAATACACAAGGCTATCGACCGACTGACAGACCTTCGAATCCGCCAGAACCGTGAATTCTTCAACATCAAGCCGGAACTCGCCCTTGAAATATTCAAAGACGAAGCCACGATTCTGGATGATGCCGTCATCACCATATACGAAAATAACCAGCCAATCGTTCCAAAGGTGCACGACACGCCACAGCTCGCAAAACCCGTTGCCCCACACCGTCCCCGATTCAAGTTCAGTATGGTCAGCATCCAAATCGGCGCAGAGCTGACTTTTGTCCCCACCGGTGTCAAAGTCAAGGTTGCCAGCGATGACCAGATTGAGTATGAGGGGCGCATCTTCAAGCTCTCCCCTTTCGTCGGCACATTTATGCCCGTTGAGAAACGTAATACATCAGGCGCCTATCAAGGAGCAAAATACTTTACCTACAAAGGTGAGATTCTGGATGACATCCGTTCACGGATTGAATCAAATAATCTGTAAATCACTGACTTCTTTGAACGGATATGAAACGCAGCACAAGTAGGGAAAAGATGGAAAAGAATATGATGATACGGAACAGCACCGCTGAGTTTCTCACCTTCATAGCGGAAGGGAAAGAGGACGGGATACAGGTGCTGTACAGGAACGAGAGCATATGGGCGACCCAGAAGGCGATGTCTATGCTCTTCGACTGCTCGACGGACAATATAGGCCTGCATCTGAAGAATATATTCAAGAGCGGCGAACTCGACGAAAATTCAGTTACCGAGAAAATCTCGGCAACTGCCGCTGACGGAAAGTCTTATATAACAAAGTTCTACAGCCTCGATGCAATCATATCCGTAGGCTACCGAATCAATTCAATCCGGGCGACACAGTTCCGCCAGTGGTGCACAATTGTATTGAGACAGTTCACGATTCGCGGCTATGTGGTGGACAAGAGGAGGATGGAGAACGGCAGCTTCATAGGAGAGGACTACTTTGAACACCTGCTTGCGGAAATCAGGGAAATCCGCCTGAGCGAGCGGCGGTTCTATCAGAAACTCACGGACATCTACGCCACCGCGATAGATTACAACCCAGACGCCCCGACCACTCGCCTGTTCTACAAAAAAGTCCAGAACAAAATCCATTATGCAGTCCACGGCCACACGGCGGCGGAACTTATCGTCGAGCGGGCCAATGCCGAAAAAGAGCATATGGGCCTCACCACCTGGGAGAACGCTCCGGACGGGAAAATCGTCAAATCGGATGTAGGCATAGCGAAGAATTATCTTGGCGCCCTTGAACTGGAGAATATGGGCAAGCTCGTGAATGCCGTCCTCGATATGGCTGAACGTATGGCAGACCGCCACATCCCGATGACGATGGAAGACTGGGCGAAGCGTATGGACATCATTCTGGAAGCCGGCGGCGACAAGATTCTTAACGATGCCGGTACAGTCACTGCGGAATTCGCAAAAGCGTTCGCAGAATCAGAGTTCGAAAAGTATCGCATTATTCAAGACCGACTCTTCAAATCCGACTTCGACCGCCTGAACGACAGTGAGCTGCTGGAATTGTAGTCCCAACTACCCTCGCTGCAATTACACCACACCGTACTAATCCGATTTGTAGCCGATTTTAGGAATATGCTCGACAAGATGACACCCCTGCAGCGGCACGTGTGTATGTCGCACATCCGCTCGAAGGACACCCGTCCCGAACAGGCGGTGAGGCGCGAGCTGTGGCAAAGAGGCTACCGCTACAGGCTGAACGTCCGCACCCTCCCCGGCACGCCCGACATCGTCCTGCCCAAATACCGCACCGCCATCTTCGTCAACGGCTGCTTCTGGCACGGCCACAGGGGATGCGCCAAATATACCGTCCCGAAAACCAATGTGGACTTCTGGAAAGCGAAGGTCGCCCATAATCAGGAACACGACGCGCTCAACATCCAGCGGCTCGAATCCATCTTCTGGAACGTCATCACCGTCTGGGAATGCGAACTCTCCAAAGCCCTCCTCCCCGCCACGATAGACCGCATAGAAACCCGAATCAAGGCGAACAAAGCCAATTTGGACACCTACACCGCCCGACGCCGCCAAGACCGCAGATTCGCCATCGAACAGGCCCGCAGACGCAAAGGAATCGCCGCCTTCATCGAAGCCGAGCTCCACCTCCCCTTCCGCATCCCCGACAAAGTCCGGAAAGCCTCATACGACACCGAAATCACCCCCGACAGCGAAGAATAGACACGCCCGGACAACTCTTCGTCCATTTCGCCTCACGGCTCCATTCCCTCAGAATTGCCCCGATGGGCACCCAATGATAAAACATTCCGTAATTTGTTTAATTCCGTCCGTAATTCATCTACGAAGACTTTGGCGGAATGACCGTAATTTTGCGCTGTGGACAAATCTATAATAATGAGAAAGATTATTTACGCCCTTGCCCTGTCGGCAGTGTCATCGATGAGCATCATCGCTTGTGCGCAGGACAAGGCTTCAAAAAGACAAAACGGAATGACAGAGAACAAGAAAGTATTGGTGGCGTATTTTTCGCGGACGGGGGAGAACTACGGCGTGGGAAACATCACGAAGGGCAACACGCAGATTGTTGCCGAGATGATATCCGGGGAAACCGGCAGTGACCTTTTCCATATAGAGCCGGCCGTGGCCTATCCCGACAAATATGACGATTGCGTGAATCTTGCCAAGCAGGAGCTAGGCAGTAAGGCACGCCCGGCAGTGAAAGGAAACGTGCAAACGGAGGACTACGACGTAATCTTCATCGGTTATCCCAACTGGTGGGGCGATATGCCAATGCCTGTCTATACCTTCCTCGAAAAGCACGACTGGAATGGCAAGACCATCGTGCCGTTCTGTACTCACGAGGGCAGCGGACTGGGCAGCACGACAAGCAAGCTACAGTCTGCCTGCAAGGGTGCCAAGGTACTGAAAGGTCTTGCCATCTACGGGCACACGGCACAGAACGACCGTGAGGAAACAGAAAAGGCCACGCACGGATGGTTGGAGTCATTGTCGTACTGAAACTGTTGGAAAATCCGATCTCACCGCAAATTCGCCTTCGTGGAGTGTGATGATTGTACCGGGCGCTGCGTTGGCGGGGGACTGACTATGCGTCACCGCATTCGTGGTGCGTGAGGCAAAAAAGGCGGTCTGCTGCGGAGACTGAAGTCCGCAAGCGTCCATCAGACTCCTTGCAGGGTCAAACGTCTCCTCTCTGCCGGCTGCGCCGCCAAGAAGAGACACGGCGGCTTCCGCCGCCGGGTTAAAGAAGATTAGGGGTCAAGACTTCCGTCTTTCTCCGAAAGCCAGAAGACTCGACCCATCTATGCCCCACCGCCCCACAGGGGCCATAATCCGGCCCGCTCCGTCAAGCTGCACCATCGCCCTGACCGATACCGCGTTCAAGTTCACTCTTGACGAAGTTCCGGCTTCGACCACGAACCTCAAGCTCATCATCCAGGCTTCCGCTCCGCAGAGCAACGGTATCACCCGTGCCTACAGCAAGGCAGTCCAGATCGGAGACGCGAGGACTATCGCAGCCGAGGACTACGACATCAAGTCCGACTACGAGGCTGTCCACGGAGCGGTCAGCGCAGGAGCGCCGAAAGTGTTCTTCAAGTACTTCTACGTGAACACCGCCACCAGCGAGAAGTCCGGCGATATGTTCGCCTCCGCGAAGCTCGGGGCATAACACTCCCCCTTCGTTAAAGAAATCCGCCGTCCGAATTGTTGCTCGGGCGGCGGATTTTTCGTTATGTTCCGGATTGGCTACTGTTCTTTATTCTCCTTCAGCTGACGTAGAAGAAAATCTTCAAGGGTTTTCTTGTCCGGGAGTTGGAGTTGGTATGTCGAGACGAAGAGCCGGTTGTCCATTCCCGCCAGCGCGTACTCCACCATCTGCTCACCTTTCTGTGTGCACAACAGAAGACCCACGGGAGGATTGTCCCCGGGGCGCATCTCATTCTTTTTCCAGTATGACACATAGGAATTCAGCTGGCCGAGATTCTCGTGCGAGAAGCCCTCGTTCTTGAGTTCCACTATAAGACTGAAATGCCCGTAACGACTGTAAAACACAAGGTCGGGGAAATAATACTCGTCATCGATGATGATTCTCTTCTGCCGGGCTTCAAAACACAGTCCGTTGCCGCACTCGAGGAGAAACTCCTGAAGATGGGCAATAAATGCGTCTTCAAGGTCGGTTTCAGTCACGACATCTTTGGGTCTAAGGCCGAGAAACTCAAGCGTGTATGGATCTCTGACCATAAGTTGCGCGGAATTTCCCTCATCTGCGGTAAGCGAAAGACACTTTTCCGGATTCTTGCTCAGTCCGACTCTGATATGCAGGTTGCTTGTAACCTGACGGCGCAATTCACGGACGGACCAGGTTTCGCGCATACACTGCTGTTCATAGAAATAGCGGACAAGCGGGTCTTCAATCGGAAGCAAAACTCTGAGATGGGAGAAAGAAATCTTTGATATGATGGATTCCGGTGATGACATGAATTGGTGATTCACTGAATCACTAATTTCAAAAGCCTGATTATCACTTAGTTCTAATTGGTGATTCGATGTATCACCAATTTGTCCGATCTTCCGTGGCTGGATTCCGAGAAGACAGGACATCTGCGGGTAAAACTTGTAAAAAATACGGCACAATGTAAGAATCTCCCGAGACAAACCTTTAACGGCAAGACAGCTGCCGTTGTATTGATATATAGCCTTGTCCTTTTCGCCCATAATGTCCGTCCCTCTACAATGTTTTGCAAATTTAATATCCGAAAATCCCGGGCGTTTGTAACCACACGCCCGGGAGTGCTTGCGGATG
>JAUMVX010000011.1 GCA_030529945.1 Bacteroidia bacterium
GGCCGTTTGAATGAACCTCTAAGTGAAGCAGGTTATTTTTTACACATTACTTAATAAAGTAAGGCGCATATGTTTCGATATCTGGCTTTTGGGCAAAGATAGTTAAAACAATCCGTACCGGGGCCAGAACGGGGCCTTTTTTATCTTACAAAACCAAAATATAAGCCATTGAAAATGAGGTCAATAAAAAAGCCTATAAGAATTAAATCTTACAAGCCTTTTAGTTCCGATTGTCGTGTGACTATAAAGTGCTGGATATCAACAAGATGCTCTATTTTTTTGGTAAATCCCCTGTGCAGAGTCCTTATGTGAGAAATAAGTTCATCGAAGAAAATCAGTGTCTTGTAGTGTACCAGCCGCCTCGACACCACAGACACTCTTCACTCAATACAGGAAGCCGAAGACCCAGAGGGGGATTTTCCGGAAGACCGCCGTGTCAATGCCGTCCGCCGCAATGAACCCGTCCTCCTGCACGTCAATCTGCGAATATCCCTTGTCCTTCCCGCCAACCTCTATGACATAGCGCCCGTCAATCTTGAAATCGGCATTCTTCATTCCGCCGTACTCTATCCGGTGTCCGGCAGAGGAAAGCTGGTTGCAGAAAAAGGTTTCCCGGACAGTGCCGGTCTCCGGGACTGACGGGCATAGGGCATACAACAGGTTTGGATTGTCCAACAGAATCTTGTCCGGTTTCTGCAAATCGCCGGTTGTCAGCAGATTGGAGAACAAACGCCGTATAAGCTTGGCATCCTCCAGATGCTTAAGATACTGGAGTACGGTCAGACGCTGAAGACCGAGATTGCGTGACATCTTCGCCACATCCACCTCAAACGGGAGCATCCCCGAGAGTACCTGCATCAGAGCCTTGATTTTTCTTGTGTTGGAGACATCCACTCCACATTGGGATGTCAGTTCATTTTCAATCGTATAATTCACAACATTCTCGACTCTCGGGGCATAAGCCACGGAATCCTCAAAATAGAAAGGATAATATCCGGCTTGCAGATAATTCCGGAAATATTCCAGCGGGCGGCACTGCTCCCTTATGTCAAGGCAAATTTCTTCCGGACGTGCAAACAGTTCCTCCAATGATACGGCAGGATAGTCCATCACCTTTGTCAGACGGAGATATTCCCGAAAGGAAAGACCGGGCATATCGTAGATTAACATTCGTCTGGAAAGATCCGCCATACCGCTCCTGAGCGCCAGCAGCGAACTCCCGCTCAAGACAAGGTGAAGTTTCGGGAAAAGATCGTAAATCTCCTTAATCTCTACGCTCCACTTGTCGTATCTATGTATCTCATCTATGAACAGATGCGTCCCGCCGTGCCGTACAAACACTTCGGCGGTATCAATGATGGTGTGATTTGAGAAATATCCGGAATCTGCGGAACAGTAAAGGATATGCCTGTCTCCTGCTGTGTAATTAAGTTTTATTCTCTGAAGGATAAGAGTGGACTTCCCGACTCCTTTCGGGCCGCGAATGCAGAGCAGGCGGCTGTTCCAGTCCACAATGTCCATAAAATCCCTGACATAGTCCGTTGGGGTTACCGCCAAATATTCATCGTGCCGTTGAAATAACTTTTCCATACCAACAGGTGTTTTTCAATACCTGCAAATATACAGTGTTTTTTATACAAAACAGAAATATATCAAAAGTGTTTTTTACAAAAAACGCGTCGATATAGCTTGGGTCAGAAAAGGGACATCAGACAGGACATCGATCTTGACATTTCGCTGAGCGAGTCGTGGAGATGTTCAATAGGCCAGCCCGACAATCCAGAGCGGCAGTTTCTTCCCGATAGGATACTCCATATTGTCAGCAAGAATGTATGAGTCGGGAATGTCCGCAATCTGTTCGAATGATTTGCCTTCGCCGCCGACTTCGAGGGTGACGGTTCCGTCTATCTTGAAATCTCCTGCAGCTCTTCCGTATTCCACGCTGTGTCCCGGACTCAACTGGCTCACTACGAAGCACTCCCGGACTGTCCCGATTTGATTCTGAGAGCTAAGCGCGAAAAGCATATTCGTGTTGTGGATGAAGATCTTGTCCGGCTTCTGCATTTTAGTCACTGACTTGTTGTCAGCGTATATCAGGTTTATCAGCTCCGCCCTGTCCATCGAACCGAGATAACTGAGTACGGTGTTCTTGTTGATTTCCAGGTACGATGCAAGCTTTGAGATGTTGACTTCATACGGAAGATTGCCCGCCAGGAACATCATCATCGCTTTGAGTTTCCTCGTGTATGCAGGATCGATTCCGCAGAACATCGGCATCTCCTGTTCGATGATGTAGTTCACGACATTCTCGATTCTCGTGTAGTATTCCACCTCGCTCCCGTCATAGAAAGGATAATATCCAACTCGCAGATACTCCTCGAACATTTTCTGAGGACGGCATAGGCTGTTGACCTTGTCGCAGACGCTGTCGGCGTCGGAAAGAATCTCGTCAAGGGTGAACCTCGGCAGCTCTATTCCCTTGTAGAAGTGGAGGAACTCCCTGAAAGAGAGGCCTTCCATAGTATAAGGAAGGACTCGTCTGGACAGGTCAGCATCGGCGTTGAGAATCTGAAGAAGAGATGAACCGCTGAAAGTGATCATAAGATCTGGATACAGCTCACTGATTTCCTTGATTTCCTGGCTCCAGGTGGGATACTTGTGGACTTCATCGAGAAACAGATGCTTCCCTCCCATCTGGTGAAAGCGTTCCGCAAGGTCAAGAAGGGAATGGGACGAGAAGTAGATGCTGTCCATAACGCAATAGAGAGCCTCGCCGGCATTGATGCCGTAGGTTTTGCGTATGTACTGCTTCATCAGCGTGCTCTTGCCTACGCCGCGCGAACCCTTGATGGCGACAAGCTGCTTCTCCCAGCTGATATCATTCATAATCCCACGGATGATTTCCATTCTGACTCTGGAAATATACATCCTGTGTTTCTGCATTAACGTTTCCATTCCGGAAGTTGTATTTTTATATGTGCAAATATAGGAAAGCTTAATTAAATAAGCAAAAATTCAAGAAATCCGCTTAATAGATTAAGCGGCAGTCTATAATTTGACCTTTTCGTCAAGAGTCAAGGAGTAGATTACTTTAAGTCTCAATGCAGCATAAGTTAATGTCCTCATACTTGAGGAACTTTTAGGGGAGGCCACAAAAGACCTCCGGTGCTAATGAACAGCGTGTCTTTATTCCGAACAATTGTAAACGAGTGACTTGCTCCCGATGCGTCTCCGTCAAAATAGGACCGCGGAAGATCGAATAAACGGTGGCCGTCTACATCGAGAATCACATCACCTTCTTTCACACCGAAATCTTGCCAAAATGACCCGTCTTTTACGAAATCGACTACGGCGTGCCCTTCTCTGTCCCGAAAGGCCCGAAAACGGAATTCTTCATTCCCTTTCTGTCGACTATGATCTTCTTGCAGTGATATATATGCTATGGGAATCAGCTCGATACGATGTTCGGCAGGATAGAAACGCAGATTAAACGACTTCAAAAAGTCCATTCCTGCCACAATCATTTCACGCTCTCCAGAAATTTTCCATTGACGTAATATTTTGCGGTGTTCAATCCATAGTTTTCGATCCAACAACCCATAATCCTGTATCAGATAGAGTGTTGGGAGGACACCGTTTTTAGGAGGGCAAACATATTTCAGGGTTGTTTCGTCACTTAAGGCAGAATGCATCAGACTGTCTGGTTCAGAATTCAGATAAACAATGGACGCAGAGCTCCCTGTGTCCAATACCAAATCTGCTCGTGGGTATACAAATGTGTCCCCAAGACGAAATTGAAACGGAAATTCTCGAATGACAAACTGGCTTCCAACGACATCCATTTGCAATGAGATTCCCCGCCAGGAGAAAATGGGATAATCATATATCGAGAGACATTTATGTTCGCAGTCTAGCTCCCACATACGGGTATCATCATTGGGAATGGAAAAGATTCCATCAGCAGCGGAAAAATCCAGAGTCCGCCCATCCACGATTCGGCACTCAGAATAGCAGACCCGGTCGCCTCCGATGGAAAGCGAGATATGGTTCTTTACGGTCATACAGGGAATGTCACGCTTGAAATTCCATCCCGACTTCAGTGATTCTGTCGGGCAGAACCGATTGATCAAACCGCTTTTTTCCGCAAAGTTTTTGTCCAGAATAAGCATCCCGGCACTTCCTGTGTCAAAAATCAAGCTGCATTCATATACAGAATCCAACTTCGTTTCAATTACCGGATGGCCAAGCATATCGTATTCGAATTTGCACGCTGCAGATTGAAGACGAAAGAGACCGTTCCCCGGCCATCTCCAAAGCGGGTAATCGAGTCTCTCCGCTTCAGGTTTAAGTACGCCTGCCGGGGCGTGCGGTTGCGTTCCTCCGTCAAAAGTGGCGCAGCCGGAAACAAGGAATAGAATGAATATAATGGTTATTTGAAACACGGTGGCCATTCGAATATTACAAAAACAGATGGTGACAGGCCAATAACTATTACTCAAGTTTCGCACGCAAGTGAATAATAATTGAAAAATAAGGCTAAAGGTCATTGATAATCCAATGATTGTCACTATATTAGTAGTGCGAACAAACTCATATAGTTCCTTTAGCCAGGAACAAAAATAGACAAATAATCTCTGAACTCAAAGATTTCTTCAGACAGAATGATGCCGCAAGGAGGAAGTTTATTCAAATCCTCTACTGTTTTCCGCAACGGGACACCCAAATTCGATTTGAAATCAGTCCTACTCACTTTAGTGATTCCTACGAAAGAACTTGCTGTAAGGCCAGTTCCCAGAATAGATACGGGAAGGTGCGAAAAATGCCGTGGAGGATAAGGTTTTGTGAGTCAACTACTTAAATGACTCTTCTCTCCCTATTTTGAATAGGAGGAGAGTATGGCATCTTATTGAATGTTAGTCGGTTATCCTCCACGCCCTTCTCCTTCTTATCTCCTGTTCTCAATGCGGAGCCGGCCGTAGAAGATGATTGCGTTCACGGGGTCTGCCCTCCGGGGGCTACGTAGTGCATCGAAGGCCACGAAAATGGGCAAAAACGTGGCCGTCGATGTCATTTTATACATCGAAGTGATGAGGTAAAACGTTTTTCTGTGGCCATCACTGCACTCCTGTTCTTCACATCGGGACACCCAAACCGAGTTATCAGAAAATCAATACTGATTATCAATCGTTTACAAAATCGCCCCCCCCAAAAAAAGCGCGAAAAAAAGACGCGATAATTTGCGTCCCGTTTCATTTTTGCCGCCGAGAGGCGAGAGGTCGGTAAGTGATGATGAAAAAAATAAGTTGGTAAGTTTTTGTGAAGGATTATTGTGGATAAATTTGTTTGTGAAGAAGGAGTGTACCGGGGTACACGACTGATGAACAAATGAATTTAGACCAAAAAGACGAGCAAAAGCACCAAGTTATTTTTTAGGAATCACTAACTTTGCAGGATTCAAGGAAATTCCCTGAATTCATAAAGAAAACGATAACAGATATGGACAGAAAAGTTCTTCTTATGATTCTCGACGGCTGGGGTGAAGGCAGACACGACCGTTCGAACGCCATCTACACCCAGGGTCAGCCTTTCATCGACTCCCTGCGAGCCAAATATCCTTTCAGTCACCTGCAGGCCTGCGGCGAATACGTCGGACTTCCCGACGGACAGATGGGAAACTCCGAAGTGGGCCATATGAACCTCGGAGCCGGAAGGGTAGTGTACCAGGACCTCGTGAAGATAAACATCGCCTGCCGCGAGCACGCTCTGCTCGGCAACGGCGAAATCAAGGCAGTTTACGAATACGTGAAAAAATCCGGTAAGAAGCTCCATTTTATGGGCCTCTGCTCCCACGGCGGAGTGCACTCCTCCCTCGACCATCTATATGAATTCCTCGCCGAAGCCAAGAGGCAGGGTCTCGAAGAGGTTTATGTCCACTGCTTTATGGACGGCCGCGACACCGATCCCCACAGCGGCTACGGTTTCATCAAGGAGCTTGAGGAGAAGATGTCTCAGACCACAGGCCGGGTAGCCACCGTCTGCGGCCGCTTCTACGCCATGGACCGCGACAAGAGATGGAACCGCGTAAAGGAAGCCTACGATATGCTCGTGGAAGGGAAGGGAGCTGAATTCACATCCCCGCTCGAAGCCGTCAAGGCATCTTACGACGCCGACGTTACCGACGAATTCATCAAGCCTGCTGTCATCACGGAAAACGGCGCGCCGCTCGCGAAAATCGAAGAGGGCGACGCCGTCATCTTCTACAACTTCCGCAACGACCGTGCGCGCGAGCTCACCTCCGTCCTCACCCAGAAGGATATGCCGGAAGAGGGAATGCACACCGTTCCGCTCTACTACTGCTGTCTCACGCCTTATGACGCGTCATTCGAAGGCCTTCACATCCTCTTCGACAAGGAAGTCGTGAAGGACACTCTCGGCGAGACCGTCGCCAAGGCCGGCAGGCGGCAGCTGCGCATCGCGGAGACCGAGAAATACGCTCACGTGACCTTCTTCTTCAACGGCGGCCGCGAGACCCCGTTCGAGAACGAAGACCGCATACTCGTGAATTCCCCGAAAGTCGCCACCTACGACCTGCAGCCCGAAATGAGCGCGGTCGAAGTCACGGACAGGCTCATCGAGGCCATCCGCTCCGAGAAGGAGGATATGATCATCCTGAACTTCGCAAACGGCGATATGGTAGGCCACACGGGAGTCTATAAGGCCATCTGCAACGCGGTCGGATGCATCGACGGATGCGTCGAGGCCGTAGTGACCGCTGCCATAAACCACGGTTACGCAGTCCTGCTGACCGCCGACCACGGCAACGCCGACCACGCCATAAACGAGAACGGCACGCCGAACACCGCCCACTCGCTGAATCCGGTCCAGTTCATCGTGATCAACGCCGGCGACGAGGTGAAAAGCGTCAGAGACGGCGCACTCTGCAACGTAGCTCCGACCATCCTCAAGCTTATGGGCATTCCTCAGCCCGAGGCGATGACCGCGGAACCTCTCATATAGGCGGCCGCTTACGCGTCCAATCCTAACGCAAGAAGAAGCATTATGTACAAGTTCGCGCCCATACTGAAGACGCCGGTCTGGGGGACCGAGAAATGGGTCCTCTCGTCCGTGCGCGGCAGCGAGTCCGTCGTGGCGGAGGGTCCGGAAAAGGGAAAGACCCTCAGCGAAGTCTATGGCGGAGAATTTCCGCTGCTCATAAAGTTCATCGACGCTCACGACGACCTCAGCATACAGGTGCATCCGAATGACGAATTGGCCGCGAAGCGGCACGGATGCCACGGCAAGACGGAGATGTGGTATGTCGCTGCGGCGGACGAGGGTGCGCACCTGCTCTCGGGCTTGAAGAAGAGCATCACTCCGCAGGAGTATGTCACCCTCGTGGAGCAGAAGCGGATAGTCGAGGCGCTCGCGGATTACCGGGTGTCGGAGGGAGACGTGTTCTTTCTGCCCGCCGGGCGCATCCACGCCATAGGCGGAGGCTGTCACATAGTGGAGATCCAGCAGACCTCCGACATCACCTACCGCATCTACGACTACGGCCGCCCCGGGACGGACGGAAAGCCCAGAGAGCTTCATACCGCCCTGGCCAGGGAAGCCATCGACTACAGCGTGCTCCCGGACTACAGGACGCATTACGAGAAGCGGGACGACACTCTCACGCAGCTTGTGAAATGCCCGTACTTCACCACCTCCCTGCTGAAGCTCACGGCCCCGTACACACTTAAGGCCGAGGGCAAACCCATCGTCCTCATCTGCTTCGGCGGCGGGGCTGAACTCAGGTCGGAGACCGGGTGCTGTCCGCTCCGCGCAGGCGAGGCGGTTCTCGAAAACTGCGGCGCAGACATACGGATCACGCCGGAGGAGGGCGGCTGCAGCCTGATCGTCACGGAGCCTTGACCCTCAGAGCTGCTGGAGGGAGTTCCCGAATGCGGCCCTGCGGCAGATTCCGTAAGCGGAAAGCATCTGCTGCCGCTCACGGCAAACAGACATACATTTAAATAACATATATGACGAAAAACAACAGAGGCGGGAAAGGTTCCCGCTACGGTCGCCCCTCGGGCGGCCACAGAAGCGCAGACGGCCGCGCTGAAAGCGGAAAAAGCAGCCGGAACCACAGCGGAAGACGCGGCCGCGACAGCCGTGAAAACCGCTTCAGAAACTACCCTCAGTACAGCGGCAAGGTCCAGATGACCCGCGAGGGGAACATCTACGTGATCGTGGAGGGGCAGGAGGAAGACATCTACGTAAAGAAGAGCAAGACGCATAACGCATTGAACGGGGACACCGTTACGGTGGCCCTGACGAAGGAAGCCGTCGGCAGGCAGCACCGCGAGGGCGAAGTCATCGAGGTGACTCAGCGCTGCACCAAGCCTCACGTGGGGATACTCCATTTCGTGGGCAGGCAGTGCTGGGTGCTGATGCAGAGCAAATCGATGCCTTACGACATAGAAGTCGATGCCGAACAGGCTGCCGGGATGGGCGGAAAGAGCGGAATGAAGGCCGCCGCCATAGTGGACGGCTGGCTCCGTCACGAACTCAGCCCCAAGGGACACGTCACCGATGTTCTGGGAATGCCGGGCGAGAACGACACCGAGATGCACGCGATATTGGCCGAATTCGGCCTGCCTTACCGCTTCGAGAAGGAAGTGGAGGACGAGGCCGCCCGGATCCGGCAGGACATCACGCCAAAAGACATTGAGGGCCGACGCGATATGCGCGGCACGCTCACCTTCACCATAGACCCCGCGGACGCCAAGGACTTCGATGACGCGCTGTCGTTCCGCCGTCTCGATGAAGGGAATTTCGAGGTGGGAGTCCACATCGCGGACGTCTCGCACTACGTCCTCCCCGGAACTCTTCTGGACAAGGAGGCGCAGGAGCGCGGCACGTCCGTATATCTCGTGGACAGGACCGTCCCTATGCTCCCGGAAATCCTGAGCAACAATCTCTGCTCCCTCCGGCCTCACGAGGACAAGCTCACCTTCTCCACCATATTCATCATCACGCCGAGAGGGCGTCTGGCGGACCGCTGGTTCGGCAGGACGATCATAAACTCCGACAGAAGGTACAATTACGACGAGGCCCAGGCAGTGATCGAGAAAGCGGTCGAAGACTCCTCCTTCAAGGGAGCCGACAAGGTCGAAGAAGCCGTTCTGGAGCTTTACAGACTCTCCCGTATCTTCCGCAAACGCCGTTTCGACGCCGGAGCGATGAACTTCGAGCGTCCCGAGATGAAGGTGGAAGTGGACGAGAAGGGCCGCCCGGTGAACATCTACGAGAAGATCTCCAAGGAGGCGAACTGGCTCATAGAAGAATTTATGCTGCTCGCGAACCGTTCCGTGGCCGAGTTCATCGCCACCGGCGGCAAGATGAACGGCGTAGCCTCGCGCAAGGCCAAGACCTTCGTCTATCGCGTGCACGATGTCCCGAACACCGAGAAAGTCGAGAACCTCCGCAGCTTCGCGGGCAATTTCGGATATCAGATGGCCCCGACCGAGGGGTCGAAGGGAATCTCCAAGACTCTGAACAGCCTCCTGCAGGAGGCCAAGGGCAAGCCGGAGTTCGAGGCGCTGCAGATGCTCGCGCTCCGCTCGATGGCCAAGGCCAAATACAGCACGGACAATATCGGCCATTACGGGCTGGCCTTCGATTTCTACACCCATTTCACTTCTCCTATCCGCCGCTACCCGGACACTATGGTGCACAGGCTCCTGGCGATGTATCTGGACGGAGCCGAGTCCCAGAGCAAGGACTATTACGAGCAGCAGTGCGTGCACGCCTCCGAGCGCGAGGGCGTCGCGGCCGAAGCCGAACGCGCGTCCGTGAAATACAAGCTCGTCGAGTATATGCAGGACAAGCTGGGGGAGGAATACGACGGCCAAATCTCAGGTCTTACCGACTGGGGGATGTACGTGGAGATCGAGCCTACGAAGATCGAGGGTATGATAGCCCTGCGCGAAATCCGCTCCGACTTCTACGAGTTCGACGAGGAGCACTACTGCATAAGAGGCCGCCGCACGCGCAAGACCTACCGTCTCGGCGACCCTGTCCGCATCCGCGTGAAAAGCGCGAACCTCGAGCAGAAGCTGCTTGACTACGAGCTCATAGAACCCCTCGCGGACGCCGGCACGGCGTCCAATGAGCCCCTCCGCCGCGATACCGGTTTTCGCGCCGAAGGCTCCCGCCACGGGACTCACCGCAGCACCCGTCCGGGCAAGGGCTCGGGCTCTTCCCACCGGGGAGGCAAGAGCCGCAAGAGCGGGAAATGACACCGGGCGGCTGCCGCCGCCTTAAGTGATGAAAATTACTTCCGAGACGCACTATGGACGGACTTAACCGCGAAATACTCCGTCTGGCGATTCCGAGCATCTTCGCCAACATCACCGTTCCGCTCGTCGGGATGGTGGGACTTGCCGTTGCCGGGCACTTGACCGGCCCCGGCGGAGTCGGTGCGGCCGCCTTCATCGGCGGGATGTCCATAGGTGCTATGCTTTTCGACCTGCTCTACTGGAACTTCGGCTTCCTGCGTGCGGGCACGGGCGGGCTTACGGCCCAGGCTTTCGGGCGGGGAGATATGCGCGAATGCGGACTCATCTTCGCGCGGGCCTTCGGCATAGCATTGGCGGTAGCCGCCGTGATTCTCCTCCTCCAGTGGCCTTTCATCCAGCTGTGCTTCGCCTTCATAAAATGTTCTCCGGAGGTCAAGGAGCTCGCGTCGCAATACTTCTACATCCGTGTCTGGGCTGCGCCGGCGACCCTTTCTCTGATGGGCTTCAAGGGCTGGTTCATAGGTATGCAGGACTCGTTCAGCTCGATGATGTGCGATGTCATAGTGAATGTCATAAACATCGCCGCGTCCCTCGTTCTGGCTCTCGGGCTGGGGGACTGGGCCGGGATGGGGTTCCCGGGCATCGCGCTCGGAACCGTGATCGCGCAGTACTGCGGTCTGACTTATGCCATCTTCACTATGACGGCCAAATACCGTCGCCGGGTGTTCTCGGCGCTGCGCCGCGAGGATGTGTCGGAGGTCTTCAGAGGCGAGCAGATGCGCCGCTTCCTTGCGATGAACGCGAACATCTTCGTGCGTTCCGTCTGCTTCATAGCCATATACATCGGCTTTACGGTCATCTCCGCGAGCTACGGGGACCTTATGCTCGCCACGGGCACCATAATGATGAATCTGATGCTGCTCTTCTCCTACGTCACCGACGGCTTCGCCTATGCAGGTGAGGCGCTCACGGGGCGTTTCATCGGAGAAGGGTCTAAGACTCTCACGCGCCGCACGGTGAAGTGGGTGTTCATCTGGAGTATGAGTCTCGCGGCCATATTCACGCTGCTCTATACCGTGAGCGGAGTGCCGCTGCTGAGGATGATGACTTCCGATGTGGAGGTGATAGAGGCCTGCAGGGAGTTTCTGCCCTGGCTGGTGGTGACACCTATGGTGGGCTGTGCGGCCTTCACCTGGGACGGCATCTATCTGGGGGCCACGGCTTCACGCGGCGTGCGAAATGCGATGATAGTGGCGGCCCTGGCCTTCTTCGGCTGCTACTTTCTGGGGTATCTGTGGATGGATTCCGCCGACCTGACCGAGGTCCGCCGCAACGCCACCGCCATCCATCTGCTGATGGTCGGCTATTTCGCACATCTTCTCGCCCGCACCGTCCTGCTCACAGCGCAGTACCGCCGCGAAGTGATCCGCAGCAACTTCCCGGACTTGGAATCACTTACTTAAGCGGCCTTCCCGAATAATCTTATTCCGGTCATCGGCCACGCGCAGCTGCCGGGATCGTTCTCCTACCGCCGGCTGCGGGCAGCATTCAGCCTGCGCTGTCCGACAGCTCCAGCTTCTCGGAAGCCTCCTGATGTGGCTTGGAGCTTTTGCCCAGGACATAATCCAGAAGGGCGTTGAAGTTGCTGTCCATCTTTTCCGCGAGCTCCTTGTCTCCGGCTCTGGTCAGAGCGTCCTGCAGGTAGTAGATATAGTTGCCCGCAAGCTCGAAGTCCGACTTCGAATACTCGTAGAACTCCAGATAGAACCCGGCGGTCTCGATAAGGGAGTTGAACATCTCCAGAGCCAGGGTCCGCGCCTTTTCCACTTCCCCGAGCACGTAATAGTCCGAAACCATCTCGATCACGGAGAAGTCGTTAGACGAGAAGCCCAGAATGATGCTCTCCAGAGGGTAATTTTCGCTCTTTATGTATTCCTGGCACTTGTCCAGCATCTCCAGGGCCCTGTCCTTCTCGCCGGCGTCGATGAACGCGTTCGCCATCGTCACGAAGAGATTCCTCTGCGAGAACACTCCCACGTGGGTATAGAGATTCTGGTAGTCCACGAAGTAGTCCGTGCGCGAAATGGCGTCCCACTTGAACTTTTCCGTCATCAGGCTGTAGAGCTCATCCGTATCGACCGCCCCCGCTTCGCCCGTCTGAATCTTGTTCCGGAACGGAATCAGTCTGCAGGAGAAGCCTTCGTACATAAGATAGTCCCGTATGCCTATGTTCAGGTCTCCGCCCATATTCAGCATATTTATCGGACGGTCCCACTGATAGTTCGAGAGCAGATCCAGCATAAAGAGCTCAGGCTTCGTGAGATAATCCTTGTTCTCGGGAATCTCGATGACCATCTCGTCCGGAATCCTGTCCGCGAACTTCTCCGGTACGATGCCGTATTTCAGCGCATTCTCCCTGTTAACCGGAATGCTGATTCTGCGCGAGATGATGTAGTCCACCTTGCGGCCGCTGGTAAGGGACAGCTTCACCTCCGGATGGCGGAACACCTCCATCACGTCGGAGATCGGCATAACCTGCCCGCGGGTGTCGTAGATGTACACGAACTCGTTCGTGCCGTAGAGATACTGGCCCTGTCCGATGCTCAGCGGCAGCGGCTTGGACTCGTTGCAGGCCCATTTCATCTGGTCGATATACCAGTCGGTGCCCAGCAGGGAGGTGTTGCAGATACGCACGTCCGTGCGCACGCCCTCCACTTCCTGCGCATACCAGAGCGGGAAGGTGTCGTTATCCCCGTGAGTAATGAGTATGCCCTGCTCTCCCACGGAATTCAGGTAGTTCGAGGCCATCTCCACGGAGGTGCGGCGGTTGCTGCGGTCGTGGTCGTCCCAGTTCTGCTGCGCCATAAGCGCGGGAACGCAGAGGCACGCGGCTGTGCAGCACAGCGCAAGTGCGGCGGAGTGCCTGTGCGCCTTCGCGGTTTCGCAGATCCAGCTCCACAGCCCGGCAGCGGCCAGGCCGATCCAGATGCAGAAGGCATAGAACGAGCCGGCGTAGGCATAGTCCCTTTCCCTCACCTGATTAGGGGTCTGGTTCAGATATATCACTATGGCTATGCCTGTCATAAAGAAGATCAGGAAGACCAGCCAGGCGCCGCGCTTGTCCTTGTCGAACTGGAAGAAGAGTCCCAGAAGTCCCAGGAGCAGAGGCAGCATATAGTAATGGTTCTTGCCCTTGTTCTCCGCGAGAACCTTCGGGGCCCGGGACTGGTCTCCCAGACGGAATTCGTCCAGAGGCTTGATGCCGCTCTCCCAGTTCCCGTAGAACAGATTGCCCGGACTCGGGCTGTGGATTTCGTTCTGCCGGCCCGCGAAGTTCCACATAAAATATCTCCAGTACATCCAGTTCATCTGGTAGTCGAAGAAGTAGCGGAGATTGGCCCCCATAGTCGGTTTGCGGTACTGCGCTCCGCTTATTTTCCTGCCCTTGCCCTGAGTGTAGTAGTTATAGAATTCCACATATTTGCCGGCGGGGTCCGCATACCACATCCTCGGGAAGAGCATCTTGCCCGCCGCATCGTATTTGGCCTCCACAGGGCCGTCCGCGTGGACATATCTGCCTCCGAGCGGAGTCCAGTACTTCGGGACGGAGGTCTCGAAAGGCGCATCGTAGTACTGTCCGTAAAGGATCGGAGTGGAGCCGTACTGCTCGCGGGACAGATACCTCACGAGGGTGAAGGCGTTGTCCGGCTGATATTCGTTCGTAGGTGTCTTCGCGCAGGAGCGGATGATGTCGATGCTGAAGATGGAGAAGCCCACTATGATGGTCGTCAGGCACAGTATGGCGGTGTTCCAGAAGACCTTGCCTTTGCGCATAGTCCGGAAGGCCCCCCAGAAACAGAGGGCGAATACGGCCACCATAAAGAAGGCTGCGCCGGTATTGAAAGGCAGGCCGAGGACATTCACGAAGAAGAGGTCTGTGAGGGCCGCCGCCTTAGGCAGCAACGGTATGATTATGAAGAGTATGAGGGCGAGAATCACTACGGAGAGCAGACCGATTTTCAGGAATTCCCCGAAGGTGAACTTCCCCTTCTCCCGTTTGCGGTAGAAGTACATAAAGACGAGAGCGGGGATGGTCAGCAGGTTCAGAAGGTGCACTCCGATGGAGAGTCCCATCAGGAAGGAGATCAGTATGATCCAGCGGTTCGCGTGTGGGGAGTCCGCCTGTTCGTACCAGCGGGTCATAGCCCAGATCACGAGGGCGGTGAAAAGCGAGGACATCGCGTACACCTCTCCCTCCACTGCGGAGAACCAGAACGTGTCGGAGAAGCAGTAGGCGAGGGCTCCGGTAGCGCCGCTGCCCAGGATGGCTATGGCGGCTCCGGTCGCATAAGTCCCGTCTTCGCGCCTCGGCACCAGCCTCTTAACGAAGAAGACGATGGTCAGATAAAGGAGGAAGATGGTGGCGGCCGAGCAGAGTGCGCTCATTATGTTCACCATAACGGCCGCGTGCGAGGCGTCCCCGAACATAGTGAAGAATCTCGCGATCAGCTGGAATACGGGGTTCCCCGGAGGATGTCCGACTTCCAGCTTATAGGAAGACGCTATGAATTCCCCACAGTCCCAGAATGAGGCCGTAGGTTCGATGGTGGAAAGGTAAGTCACCGCCGAGACGATGAAGACGGCGAGGGCTGTCAGACGGTTCCACAGCTTATATTTCTTTTCGTTCATAATCCTGCAGTTTCCGATGTGCGGTAAAACTTACAAATATACAAAGTAATTCCCTATATTTGCAAAAACGCAGGCCCCGATATGGCAGACAATGACTGGAAGAAAAGGCTCGGAGTAGTGTATTCCACTGACCCGGGCTTCGTTTACGAAGAAGACGAGCAGCAGCGCGAGCAGACCCCCGCTCCCGAGAAGCAGCGGCTCATAGTGACGATAGACCGCAGACAGCGTGCCGGAAAGCAGGTGACTCTGGTGAAGGGATTCGTCGGCTCGGACGAGGACCTCGCCGCTCTCGGGAAAAGCCTGAAGCAGCGCTGCGGCGTGGGCGGGACGGCTAAGGACGGGGAGATAACTCTTCAGGGCGATCTGCGCGAGAAAGTCTGCGCTCTGCTCGCACAGATGGGCTATAAGGCCGGGCGGGGGAATTAGGACTTTTTGCGCAGCTATTCCCCGATGCGGCGCGCCCGGCGCCGGGGAGAGGGGGATTGGACGGCTGTGCCGGCCTTCTGGATTTGCTTATGGAGTGTCAGATTCTTCAGATTACGCCTCCCGCGCAGGAGGCTTTCGAGAGCGGAACTCTGCTTCTGCCGGGTTCTCCCGTGCCCGGAGCGCAGAGCGCCGCCGTCTGGAGCGATGTGCTGGTGAATTCGACGCTTGTCGTGTTTTTCGCGCTGCTGGTGCTGCTGAATATGCGCACCTTCATCCATATCATTCCGCAGCTGCTGCCGACACTCTCGCGATGGAAGACCTGCCTGAGTCTGGACCACAACATCCATCTCTGCCGCGAACGGGGCTATGCCGCGCTCATCCTTTTCGTGCCTTTCTGTCTTCTTGCGGACCGCTATGCTCTGGTCCGGCCTTCGCTTTTCGACACTTTTCCTCCGCAGTGGCGCGCGGGAGCCGTGACGGGACTGCTGCTGCTGTACGTCCTGCTGCGCAGACTGTCCTTCTCCCTATGCGGGCTGAAAGTCCGGCGCAGGGAAGCTTTTCTCGCGGCGCACCGAAGCAGTTACGGCTACTTCATCCTTATGCTCGTGCTGCTTCTCGCTTCGGCCGGAGTCTGTGCGATCTTTAAATGTAACGATTTGACGATCAGTCATATCTTGCTCGCGGAAATCCTCCTTTGCTATCTTCTGGCGGTAGTGCGGAAGGGGCAAATTTTAAATTCATTTTGCAATCCATTTCTGACATTTTTGTATCTTTGCGGCCTTGAATTGATTCCTACCGGGATGCTGACGGCGGCAGTGCTGCTTCTGTAGCGTCACCGTGGGGTTTAGAAAGATATTATGGCTATCGAAAAGATATTGATCTCACAGCAGGCCTCTCTCAAGAATCAGGCTTATGACGCGTTGAGCGAGAAATACGGTGCAGAAATCGAATTCCGACAGTTTTTCAAGATAGAACCGCTCACTTCGCGCGAGTTCCGCGCCCAGAGAATCAATCTTCTGGACTACACGGCGGTGGTGTTCTCCTCGCGTCACGCGATCGACGCGTATTTCTCCCTGAGCGAGGAACTCAGGACGAAAATCCCCGAGACGATGAAGTATTTCTGCACCACCGAACTGGTGGCGATGTACCTGCAGAAGCACATCGTGTACCGCAAGCGCAAGATTTTCTTCGGAAGCGGCACGCCGGAGTCCGTGGTCGCGCTCGTAGGACCCAAGCACAAGGGCGAGAAGTTCCTCATCGCGACTTCGGAGGGAGCGAACAGCGATCCGATGACGAGTCTTTTCGAGGCCGCCGGCATAGAGTACAGGACCGCCGCGTTCATAAAGAGCGTGTCCCAGAACCTCTCGGACCTGAATCTGTCCGACTATAATGCCGTCGTCTTCTACAATCCCGCGGACGTGAAGTCCCTTTTCGAGAACTTCCCGGATTTCCGTCAGGGTTCCCTCAAGTTCATCTCCTACGGAAAGAGCATAGTCAAGGCTATGGAGGATGCCGGTCTGGAGATAGTGATCAAGGCTCCTTCAGCCGACTGCCCTTCGGTGGCCAAGGCTATCGAACTTTACCTGGAAAGCAGATAACATCCGTTTACCCGCAAGTGATGGCTTACACTCTCACCAAAGCCGAAAGACTGTCCGGCAAGACCGCCGTCTCCGCCCTCATACGCAAGGGCAGATGGGGAGTGGCTGCGCCGCTGCGCTACTGTTTCCTTCCCGGCAACGGCTGCGGACACAGCCGCATACTGCTTGCCGTGCCCAAGAAGCTGTTCAAGCGTGCGGTGAAGCGCAATCTTCTCAAACGGAGGCTGCGCGAGGCGTACCGCACTCAGAAGGACCTGTTGCCGGCAGCTGCGGGCGTGGACCTTCTGCTGAGCTATTCGAGTTCCGAGATTATGCCTTCTGCGGCTCTGCGCGAAAGTGTAGCCGCAGTCCTCCGCCAGGTCGCCTCACGTGCGGCCGCTGACGCGTCCAATCCCGCTCTTCACCTGTCCGATGGAGAATCTGAGTAAAGGCGCCACCCGGCTTTCAGCTCTGCGCTCTGCGGTCCGGAAGGCCGCCGTCTTCCCTTTCGTGTGTCTGATACGCTTTTATCAGATCTGCATTTCTCCTCTTAAGCCGCCTACCTGCCGTTTCACTCCCACCTGCTCGCAATACGCCCTCGAGGCCTTCCGCAAATACGGCCCTCTGAAAGGCTTCTACCTTTCTCTGCGCCGCCTTCTGCGCTGTCATCCCTGGGGCGGCTCGGGCTACGACCCCGTCCCGTGAGAGCGGCCGCTGCCGGTTTAAAAAGGAGGGTGACTAATAACTTAGTCACCCTCCTTTTGCTCGTCTCTTTGGCCTAAATTCGTTTGCTCATCAGTCGTGTACCCCAGTACACTCCTTCTTCACAAACAAATTTATCCACAAAAATCCTTCACAAAAAAACTTATGAGGAATTACTCTCTGATGGCTGCGATGCCCGGGAGTTCCTTGCCCTCTATGGCCTCCAGCATAGCGCCGCCGCCGGTGGAGACATAGCTGACCTTGTCAGAGTAGCCCATCTGAGTGACAGCCGCCACAGAGTCGCCGCCGCCTACAAGGGTGTAGGTCCCGTTCTTCGTCGCCTCGGCGAGGAACTCGGCGATCTTAAGAGTTCCGCCGGCGAACTTAGGAAGCTCGAAAACGCCTACAGGGCCGTTCCAGAGCACGGTCTTAGAAGAGAGGATGACCTTCTTCCAGGTCTCGAGGGATGCCGGACCTGCGTCCATACCCTCCCACTCGTCAGGAATGTCGTTTGTCGGGGCGAGAAGGGTAGGGGAATCATTGCTGAACTCGGTGCCGCAGAGAGTCTCGGTGGAAAGATAAACCTTCACTCCCTTCTCCTCGGCTGTCTTCAGGATGCTGAGAGCCTCCGGCATAAGCTCGTCCTCGTGGAGAGACTTGCCGATCTTGCCGCCGCGGGCCTTGATGAAAGTATAGCCCATACCGCCGCCTATGATGAGGTTGTCCACCTTGGTCACGAGGTTCTGGAGAACTGCGAGCTTAGAAGAAACCTTGCTGCCGCCGATGATGGCCGTAAGAGGATGGCCGGCATTCTTCAGCACGTTGTCGATGGCCTTGATTTCGCCTTCCATAAGGTAGCCGAACATCTTGTCGTTCGGGAAATACTTGGCGATGAGGGCGGTGGAGGCGTGTGCGCGGTGAGCCGTACCGAAAGCGTCGTTAATGTAGCAGTCGGCGTAGGAGGCGAGATGCTTTACGAACTCCTTCTGGCTTTCCTTCACGGCAGCCTTCGCGGCCTTCTTCTCCTCATCGGAGGCGTCCTCGGCGAGTCCTCTCGGCTTACCCTCCTCCTCAGCGTAGAAACGCAGGTTCTCGAGCAGGAGAGCCTCGCCCGGCTTGAGGGCGGCCACCTGAGCGTCAGCCTTCATACAGTCGTCCGCGAACTGGACAGGAACGCCGAGCTTCTCGGAAACGTGAGCCACGATGTGCTTGAGAGAGAATTTCGCGTCCACTCCCTTCGGACGTCCGAGATGGGACATAATGATGAGGGAGCCGCCCTTCTCGAGGACTTTCTTCAGTGTAGGGATGGCGGCGCGGATGCGGGTATCATCTGTAATCTCGAACTTCTCGTTAAGCGGAACGTTGAAGTCCACTCTTACTATCGCCTTCTTCCCGGCGAAGTCATACTTGTCTATGAATTGCTGCATAAGTATATAAAGTTTATAATGTCCGTATCCGCAAAATTAGCATTTTTCGTCCGATAAACCTTATCTTTGCGGACGCTAAATCGTTATTTGTATGCAGATTGAGTTTCCGGGCAGTCAGTGGACTGATTATGAGATAATAGATACGGGAGACGGAGAGAAGCTGGAGCGTTACGGGAATGTGGTGATGTCGCGCCCGGAGCCCAAGGCCCTCTGGCGCAAGTCGCTTTCCGATGCCGAGTGGCTGCGGATGGCCTACACCCGCTTCCGTCCGGGCGCCGGCTTCGGCAAGGCGGGAAAGGAGGACAGCGGAACCTGGGAGCGGCTCCGGCAGATGGATGACCAGTGGCATATCTGCTATCCGGGCGCGCAGAGCGGCCTGCGCTTCGACCTCAGGCTGGGTCTGACCTCCTTCAAGCACGTGGGCGTCTTCCCGGAGCAGGCTCCGAACTGGGAGTACATCTACTCGCAGAGCAGACGCATCGCGCAGTCTTTCGCCTCCGAAGGCAGAGGCAAACCGAAAGTGCTGAACCTCTTCGCCTACACGGGGGCCGCCTCTCTGGCGGCCAATTCCGCCGGAGCGGACGTGACTCATCTGGATTCCGTGCGGCAGGTAGTCACCTGGGCCCGGGGCAATATGGAGCACAGCTCTCTGGAGGGCATCCGCTGGACAGTGGAGGACGCTATGAAATTCGTGCGCAGGGAGGCCCGCCGGGGGAACAAGTATCAGGGCATCATCCTGGACCCGCCGGCCTACGGACACGGGCCGGACGGGGAGAAGTGGAAACTGGACGAATGCATCTACGAGATGCTCTCGCACGTGGCGGAAATCCTCTCGGAAGAGCGGAGTTTCCTCGTGCTGAATCTGTATTCGAACGGATTCTCCCCTCAGCTGGGCGAGTCGCTCCTGCGTGAGACATTCGGGCACGGAATCAAGGCTGAAAGCGGCGAACTGGGACTCCGGGACCGTTTCGGCAAGGTGCTGCCGCTCTCCATCGTGGTCCGTATGGAACGATAGAGCGGCCCGTCCGCGGACAGGCCGGAAGCTTCGGCAGACTTCGCTGCCGAAGGCGGCAGCCTATCTGATTTCCGGCAGTCCGAGGTCCTTGAAGGTGCGCGGGGCCGGGGTGGAAGGGAGACTCTTGCGGTCCTTGAGCTGCTCGAGGGCTACTTCTATGGCCTTATTCAGCTGCTCGTCCTCACCGGCATACTCCTTTATCGGGTCGTTGTCCAGCAGGATATCCGGATCCACTCCGTGGTTCTCCACTATCCAGTCGCCGGTCGCGGCATCGTAATTCGTGAAGAAAGGCACCCTGACGTCAGTCCCGTCCATATAAGGCAGAGAGCCGCTGATACCCACTATGCCGCCCCAGGTTCTGGTGCCTATGACGGTGCCCAGACCGTTCGCCTTGAAGCTCCACGGGAACAGGTCTCCGTCGGAAGCCGAGTATTTGTTTATCAGCAGCACCTTAGGGCCGTCGTGCGTGCCCTCCGGAACAGTCCCGTTCAGATTCGACCCTCTCGACATCGTCATACGGTAGGTCTTGCGGAGCAGCCGCTCGATGACCATAGGGGAGATGTTGCCTCCGCCGTTCTCGCGGTCATCGATGATGAGGGCCTCCTTGTCCAGCTGAGGATAATACCAGCGAGCGAACTCGTTCAGACCCTCCGGCCCCATATCCGGAATGTATATGTAGCCCACCTTGCCGCCGGACTTCTCCTCCACGGTGCGGATATTCTTCATAACCCATTCGTAGTGCTCCAGAGGATATTCGTCCGCTATAGGCCTTACCACCACCTTGCGACCGCCTTCGGAAGCGGACTTGTTCACCGTCAGCTCCACGAGCGAGCCGGCCTTGCCCACCAGCAGCCTGTAGATATTGTCCACATCTCTCAGGGACTCCCCGTCGATTGCCGTGATATAGTCGCCCTCGGCTATGTCCATACCCGGTTCCGTGAGCGGCGAGCGGAGCTCGGCGCGATAGACCGCCCCCTCATAGATATGGTCGATGCGGTAGAATCCGTCCGTTCTGCTGAGCTTGACGCCGAGAAGACCCATAGGGATGCGCTCCGGCTTCGGATAGTCGCCCGGGCTCACGTAAGCGTGACCGCTCGCAAGCTCTCCGATCATCTCGCCGATGACATAGTTCAGGTCCAGACGCGTCTTCACGTAAGGGAGAAGTTCCGCGTACTTGTCTTTGACCGCTTTCCAGTCTCTTCCGTGCATATTTTCCAGATAATAGCCGTCTCTGAAGGCCCTCCAGACCTCATCGAAAATCTGCGGCCACTCCCGGGAATAGTCCACGACGGTGTACATATTGTCCACATCGATCAGTTCGCCTCCGGCTACCTTCGCGGCCGGGAAGTTGACGGCCTTCCATTTGCCGCCGGAGGTGGAGATGGCTTTCTTGTCTCCGGCCCTGTACATTATCATACCGTCGGCGCAGTCCTCCATCCTGCCGCTTTCGAAGTCATAGGTCTTCGTGCCTCCGCGACCGCTGTACCAGACCTTCTTGCCGTCGCAGAAATAGGAACGTCCCCCCTCTATCGGCAGCTTGACAGTGCGATCGACAAGTCCCTCGGGGTCGATTTTCACCTTGACGGACGGGGCGGCCTCAGCTGCCTTGCCGGCTGTCTTGCCGGATTTCCCGGCCGGCTTCCCGGCGGGTTCCGCCTCGTCAGACCCTCCGGAAACGGAAGACTCGCTGTCGGACGGCAGAAGCGGCGAAGGGGTGTCCGCGGCGAGCATCGTCATATATGCGCCGCCCATATCGCCGTAGGCGTAGTTCCACTCGATGCGGCTGTAGATCGGCTTGAGGTCCCTGTCGGAATTGAACAGCAGGTATTTGCCGTCCGTCGAGAAACTCGGTGACGAGGAATTGTACCACTTCTGCGTGACCGGATACTCTTTCCCGGTCTCCAGATTATGCACATATACGACATTCATCCTGTTCGTGGCCGGACGAGTGTATGCTATCCACTTGCTGTCCGGAGAATAGACCACCCCTCTGAATTCCTGCTCGGGGCACTGAACCACCGTCCGTGAAGCCCCGGTGTGCGGATCCACTTCCACGATGCGGTTCTTGCGGTCGGTGTACAGTATGTGCCTGCTGTCCGGACTCCACTGCAGGTCGCGGATATAGGTGTCGTTGCCGGATGTCAGCTGCACCGCCTCGCCCCCTCTTGCCGTATCGTAAAGATAGATTTCGGTTTCGCCTGTGCCGTCTCCGATGAAGGCTATCCACCTGCCGTCGGGGCTCCAGTCCGCGCAGCGCTCGTTGGACCCCGGGGTCTTGGTTATGTTTCTCGTGACGCCCTTGCCCACCGGCACGTCGAAGAGCTCGCCCCTCGCCGTCACGGCCATTCTCTTTCCGTCAGGCGAGAGACTGAAGGAATTGCGTCTGATTTTGCCCACGTTCATCCTTTCCGCGCGTGCGTACACCAGATCGGAGGCCAGAGTGATGTGTATCTGCTGCGAAGTTTTCGTCACCGGGTCGAGCTTATAGAGGAAGCCTCCCTTCTCGAAGACCAGCAGATGCCCGTCCGTGCTCGGAAACTTCACGTCATAATCCCGGAAATCAGTCACCTTCGATGTGGCTCCGGTCTTCGTGTCGTACACGAAGAGATTCATCGTCATATCCCTGTCGGACGCGAAATAAATCTCGTCTCCCACCCACATCGGGAAGATGTCCTGGGCATCGCAGTCGGTGATCCGCTCCACTTTTTCGCCGTCATAGACCCAGATTTCGTCGGCCATACCGCCGCGATAATACTTCCAGGTCCTGAATTCGCGCATAACGCGGTTATACGCAAGTTTCTTCCCGTCCGGAGAATACGAGCAGAAGCCGCCTTCCGGAAGCGGAATCTCCTCCGGCATCCCGCCGTGGACGGAGACGGTCCACAGCTTGCCCGGGAATCCCTCGCCCGTGCGGTTGCGGTACACGATTCTCTGCCCGTCGGGAGTCCAGCCCATCACGATATTGTTCGGTCCCATACGGTCGCCGAGGTCATCGCGTCCGTTCGTAGGAGTATAGGTCAGGCGCACAGGTTCTCCGCCCTCGGCCGGTATGAGGTAAACTTCTCGGTTCCCGTCGTACTCGCCCGTGAACGCGATCATCGTCCCGTCCGGCGAATAGCGCGCGAACATCTCGTAACCTATGTGAGATGTCAGCCGGCGGGCCTGCCCGCCGGCCAATGGAGCCGTGAACAGGTCTCCCGCATAGGTGAACACCACCTCGCGTCCGTTAGTCGCCGGGAAACGGAGCAGACGCGCTTCCGCATCTGCGCCGGCTTTAAGGTCTGCGCCGCTGCACAGACAGAGCGCAGCCGTAAAAATCAGGGATAATTTCTTTGTCTCCATATCGAACGGTATTTGGCCTCGAACTATCAGCCGGATCCGGGGCCGGTTATCTTTATTATTTGATGGCTTTTGCGTAATGCGTGGGCTCCTTGCGGGGAGTCTGCGGGCGCACTATGGCCGCCGGCATTTTCTTCCGGTACGCATAGACGAGCAGGCACACGCCGGCGATGATGAACGGGATGGACAGAAGCTGGCCCATATCCAGCACCATACTCTGCTCGAATTCCACCTGCGGTTCCTTGATGAACTCTATGAGGAAACGCATACCGAAGCATCCGATGAGGAAAAGTCCGAAGAAGGTCCCCCGGTAAGTCCTGTCCAGACGCTTGCAGTAGATCCACACGAGAATCAGGCCGAGAATGAGATAGGACAGGGCCTCGTAGAGCTGGGTGGGATGTTTGGGCTCGGTCTCGCCCCTGAGCGTGAACACCATTCCCCAGGGGAGTGAAGTCACGTCTCCGTATATTTCGGAATTGAAGAGATTTCCCAGACGTATCATACAGCCCGCGAAAGCCACGGTGATGCAGAGCCGGTCCATAATCCAGAGGAAGTCGAAATTATTCCTCTTTCCGTAATGCTTCGAGAACCACCACATCGCCAGAAGCAGGGCGATGGCTCCGCCGTGCGAGGCGAGGCCCCCCTTCCAGGGCATAAAAATCTCCGCGAAACCCTCCAGGCTTCCCAGATAATACTCGGGCTGATAGAACAGGCAGTGTCCCAGACGCGCACCCACGATGGTGGCAATCAGAAGCGTATAGAGAAGCGGGTCCAGAAGCTTTTCGTCCACGCCCTCCCTTCTGAAGAATCCTCTGAAGATGAACCAGCCGATGATGAAGCCCGACACGAACAGAAGCGAATACCACCTCAGAGCGAAGCTCCCTATCTGAAAAATGACCGGACTCACATTCCAGTCGATGAACAGCAAATCCATTTGTCTGATGTTAATTCCACAAATCAGACAAAAATAGGCATATCCCGATAAAAATACAAGTCCCCCTCTATACGACCTCTTCGATGGAGTCGATTCCGTCCCGGTTCAGGGCCACGCGGAAGCGCTTGAATTCCGTGCTCAGGTTCTTGTTCCCCCGGCCGAGGTCGCCCTTGCCGGACTCGTCGTAATTCATCTGCAGCACGATGTTCATATAGTATATCTTGTCGCAGGCCACGGTTTTCAGGGTTCCGTCCTCGGCGATCGAGGTCACGTTCACCTTCGGGTTGTCCATCTTCTGGAGAAAACTGTTCACGTTCAGCCGGATGATGTCGTTTATGCCGCTGCTGTCATAATCAGAAAGCCGGCTCAGCGCCTTGCGGTCTATATGCACCTGCTTGCGGTAGAGTATCACGCGGTCATCGGAGATTCTTTTTTCCACCTGAAGCAGCCTCTTGTGGTAGCGCACGAACTTGACCTCCTCCGGCACCTTGGAGTCCGGGATGAAGTCCATTCCTTCCTTTATGGAGCCGATGATTTCGTCCTTCACGCGGATCTTGGCCTTGTTGTCGAAGAAGCGGCTGCCTATCTGATGGGCGAAATAGTAGCGGGACAGCTCCTTGATGCGGTCCTTTATCATATAGCTGATGACCAGTATGATGAAGAAGGGGAGGGTGAAGTTTCCGAATTTCTGCTGGAAAGTGAAGCTCACGATCGTGGCGAACATCATCGCCATTCCGGCCGCGATGCTGAAGTAGAGCTGCTCCACGAGCGCCCCGTCCTTTTTCTTCGGGATGTCCGTGAAAAGGTCGCTCTCCACGTATTTTTTCAGGGCCCCGAAACGGAAGAGCATAACCCTGTTATGCATCGGATCGTCAGAGGACAGGACGGAGTAGTCCATCTTCTGCCTGTACGCATTCTCTTCGCGTATCAGGGAGAGAAGCCCCTCTGCGGCGGCGGAGTACTCCCTCTCTCCCTTCCCCGTCAGGAAGCCGATGATCTTCACGCTGTGCGACTGCACTATAGTGCTTATGAAATCGTCCCCGAAGTACCAGCAGCTCATCGTCTCGTCGCTCACGCCCGGGGAGTTTATGATGTTGCGGGCGGCGCGGTACTCCGAGAGTATTTTCCGGCAGCTGTCCACGTATTGGCTGCAAAGCCAGCCTATGTCTTCCTTGAGCACGCGCTCCGAGCAGATGTGGCGGAACTCCTCGCGGCTCGCGCTCTTGGTGATGGCGGCGAACATCTTTATCTGGTATTCGTACTCGGCCGTCATCGTGCGCGTCGGGTTCAGGGCGAGATTCTCGAAGGAGCGGCGCAGCTTCAGGAGCGGGGTCGCGCTGCCTCCGGCTATCTCGCGGAGCAGGAAACGCGGAGTGATGAGCCTCACGTTCGACTTCACGTCCTGATAGAAGTCGGAGTTGGAGTAGCTGTCGGAGCTGATGCCGAGGCTCTTGGGTACAAATATCCACATATACACGGAGAAATCGTTGCGGCGCAGCTTCCTCCGTGTCACGAACCCCATCTTGAACTCGATGGAGAAACGGTCGTGAATCTTCGTGATGATGTCTATCATAGCAGTCCCGGGGTGTATCCCAGCCACTTCAGTACCGTCTCGCCCCAGACGAGTATGAGCAGCCAGCAGAGTGTCATCATAGTGATGCCGAAGCGGAACGTGTCGCTCCAGCTGTATTGGTTGGTGTTATAGAGCAGCGCGGCGGGCTTGCTGTTGAACGGCAGGACATAGACGTGCTCTATGAGCATCGCCACAGGGAAGGACAGACTGAGCTGCGGCAGGCCGAACTTCTGTTCCACCCCGAGGGCTATGGGCACGAATATCAGGGTCCTCATAGTCTTCGACTCGAAGATGAGTCCGCTGAACATCATCATAAAGGTGAGTATGACGTAAAGCAGAGCGAACGGGGCGTCGTCGCTGATGCCGAGACTGTTGAAGAACACGTCCACAAGTGTCCCCGGGAGGCTGGTCGCGTCGAGTCCGGCTCCCAGAGTATATGCTCCGGCGGAGAAGAGCATCAGGTGCCAGGGGATGTCCACATCGTTCCATTTCACCACTCCGATTCCCGGCATAAGGGCGATGACCGCGCCCAGAAATGCCACTGTGGTGGCGTCCAGGCCGTGGAGCTTGTCCGTGGACCAGAGTATCAGCACTCCGAGAAAGATGGCTACCGCCTTGTATTCCTCGCCCGTCATCCTGCCCATTGCGCTGAGTTCGCTCCGCAGCCTTTCCAGACCGCCTTCGATCTGAGGGACCTGCTCCTCCTTTTTCATCGGGAAGATGAGCTTGGTGGCGACTATCCAGCCCAGAAGGGCCATTATTATCGTGAGCGGGAAGCAGGCGACGAACCAGTCGCTGTATCCTATGGTCGAGCCGTAGGCCCCCATAAAGAGGGAGATGGCCAGAAGATGTGCTCCGGAGCCGGTCAGGAAGCCGGTGGCGGTGATGTTTATTTCGAAAAGGTTCTGCAGGACCAGATTTCGTCCGAAATTGTTGCGCTTCCCGTCAGATGCCCCGTATATGGCGCAGATGACCATAAAGATGGGCAGAAGGATGGTGGCCTTGGCTGTCGTGGCGGAGATGAAGGCCGAAAGGACCAGGTTTATGATGATGAAACTGAAGAAGATGCCTTGGGCACTGTGTCCGAAGCGGAGCACGAACCAGAGCGCGAATCTTTTCGCCACCCGGGTCTTCACCAGCATCGAGGCCAGCACGAAGGAAAGTATGTTCAGCCACATCACCGGATGACCGAGCTGCGCGAAGGCCGTCTTCTGCGGCACCACTTCGGTGAGCACGATCGCGAGTATGATCACCAGCGAGGTGAGGTAGTTCGGGATGGCTTCCGTCATCCAGAGCACCAGTCCCGCGATGAAAATGGCGAGCATAGACTTTTCGGCCGGAGTCTGGAGGAACGGAACCTCCAGAATCCAGTTGAAAAGCACGAAGAGAATTATGGCGAGAGGACCGCCCAGTCGGGCCATCCATTTCTCGAAGCCGGATTTCTCCATCTTCGGGAGTTTCTCGATTCTGTAATTGTTCATATCCAGCGGGTCATAGCCCCGGACTGTGCGCTCCTCAGTCATAATTCAGCAGTTTTATTTCCAGTTCTTGTAAGGGTTCTTCATAAGCATCGAGTTGTAGTAGCGGACGTCGCCCGTCACTTCCTCACCGAGCCACTTCGGCCTGTCGAAGGCCTCGTCCTCGCTTCCGAGTTCCACTTCTGCCACGGTCAGACCGTCATTGTCTCCGTAGAACTCGTCCACTTCGAAGGTGTGCTCTCCGGCTTTCACCAGATAGCGGGTCTTGTCGATGACTCCCGGCTCGCAGATCTTCAGAAGCTCCTTAACCTCGTCCACAGGGATTTCCTTCTCCCACTCGAAACGGCTTGCGCCGCTCTCGGAACCGATTCCCTTGATGGTGATGAAGCCCTTGTCACCCTTTACTCTCACGCGCACGGTGCGCTCCGGAACGGAGCTGAGATAGCCCTGTGTGATGCGTGTAGCCTTGAAAGCGTCCTGCTTGAAGCAGTCGCATTTCACCAGAAACTTTCTTTCTATTTCCTGTGCCATAGCTTATTCGTTTGCGAGCGGTTTATCCGACATTCCGATGACGCGTTTGATGGCCTGGAGATAGTTTATGTTCTCCACACCTTCGAGGTGACAGTCGGCGACGGTCTTCTTTATATCTTCTATTTCAGTGGATTCGGAGTTGATGGTGACTACTTTCGCGCCGTTGATGAGGACGTTGCCCACCTCGCAGATGGTGTCGTTCACCATATAGCCGAATCTCTGCTTGTGCACTCTCACCGCAGCCAGATCCGGATTCGCCTTCACCATAGCGATGAACTCGTCGAGGGTGTAGCTGTCCTTGTCCAGCTTGGGCATCTCCACCATAAAGGCCGGGAACACCTCTTTCTCGAGAACCTCGCGTGAAATCGGGAATTCGCCCTTCATAAGCGGGTTCCACTGCTCGAAACCGTCCACGCTGCGCACGAAGGTCTTGATGTCCATCTTGCCGTTACGGATTTTGGTGTTGTTGATGTCGTTTGCCTTGGAGACGATGTAGATTTCGTCGCTTTCCCTCTCCCAGACCTTCTCCGGTACAGGGACGGAAAGACGTGCCATCCTCTTGTGAGCTTCGCAGAAACACTGACCGAAGCTGCGGAATTCGAAGCGCGGCTTGGACGCTTCACCGATTTTCATTTCTTCTTTTGCCATTGCTTAAAAATTATTTTTCAAGCCCTTCCACAGGGTTTGCCGTATTGTTTTCATTTGCTGTTCCCGGAGTCGCCGCGCAGTGGTACCAGCTTCCGTTTCCGTCCGGAACACGGGCGTAGGATGCCGCCGCCTTGGTCACGCACTCCACGAGGTTGAAGACGTCGATGCGGTTCCCCTTAGGGTCGCGGAGCTCGATCTTCACAGCCTTTTTGGCCGACAGGCCGGAATGGAAGATATAGTCCGCGCTCTGCTCGGGATGGTCCGCCTGCACGTCCTCGCTGTAGAGCAGAATGAACTCGCCGGGCTTGATGACGGCTGACGGGGCGGTCCAGACAGCCTCTTCCACCTTGTCGTCCTTGATGATGTTCACGCCCTTGATGCGGATTTCGTCATTGCCCTTGTTGTAGAGCTCGATGAACTTGTCGTTGCCGTTCAGCTCGTTCAGTACCAGCCCGCTGTAGTCGATCGGGACTTCACCCACGGTGTAGGAGGCTTCCGCGGAGACCGCGCTGCGGCTGCCGGTGCTGGCTTCCACGCGGTATGTCACCTTGGTCCCCTCGGCGGCTCCCGGGATGGTGCCCGAGTACACGCCCTTGGAAACGCTGCTCATTGCGGCGGTGGCTTCCGCCGCGCCGCCCAGCTTGTATTTAAGCTCCACCTTGGCGATGTCCACTAGTGAGGCTACATTGGCCGTCACGGTGACGGCGTCGTCTTCTGTATAGGCGACGGTGTTCTGCAGTCCGGAGATGGTGACTCCGTCATATATCTTGTCTTCCACGCAGGAGATGCCGAGCGCGAAAGTGAGCGCAAGCGCCGCGAATAATGCTGTCTTTTTCATATTCTGTGTCATTTTAGAATGCTACCTGGAAACGCATCGATATCATATGGTAGTCCACGCCGGCCTTGCCGTCGCTCTCCACCACCTTGGTGTAGTCCTTGGTCGGCTTGCCGGAGGCGTCGTGGCCCACGTAGAGCTTGCCCTTGCCGTTCGCGTAGCGGTCGTTGTTGTTATACTGATAGTTGATGACGAACTTGATGTTCTTCATAGGGTAGAAGTTGATTCCGAAGCTGTACGCCTCCGCGCAGCCTCCGAAGTAGTCGGTGGTGTTGAAGTCGCAGAGCTCGTAGCGGAAGGCGAGTTCCACGTCTCCCCAGCTGCGTCCCGGAGTTATGCGGGTAGGCTTCGCTCCGTCGCTGTCGTAGTTCTGTCTGCCGCCGAAGAGCAGGTAGGAAGCCTGGGCGTACCAGCCTTTCGCCCACTGGGTGCCGAGCGGGTTCACATCCTTGTCGAGGAAGGCTCCGCGGGTGATGTAGGCCGTCTCATAGCGAAGGCCCCTGTGGAAGCCGGCGAGTTCCGCCGTCCAGAGCAGTTCGTGGTCCAGTCCGTTTATGGCATCGGTGTCGAGATACTTCTTGCGGTTTATGCTCGTGGTGTTGCGGCTGCTGTAGCGGGCCACTTTGTAGCCGTCGGTGGATGCGGCGCTCGGGTTGCGGTACGAAACGGCTCCGCCGATGTGCAGGCCGGTGTTCGGGTTCTTGTAGAGCGGACGGATGGCGATCTTTCCGGTATAGGCGAGACCCACGTTGCGGCCGTAGTCCTTGTTGTTGTCATTCTTCGCGGTAGCCTCTTCGCTGCCCTTGAGTTCGGGTCCGAATACTCCGGCCGAAGCCCAGAACCAGTTCTTCGACCAGGTGGCTCCGAGACCCAGATGTCTGGAAGGGGCCAGGGCGGTGACCATAGGCCGCTCCATAAACATAAGGTAGCGCGAAGAAGTGTTGCGCTGCAGGGAGAAGTTCTCCTTGAAGTTACCTGCCTTGATTTCGAGTCCCGGCACTCCGGTGTAGGAGAGGATGGCGTCCTTGAGTTCGCAGACTCCGTCGGCCCAGTCGGTGTCGAGTTCCGCGTACCAGTTCCTGTCGATCTGTGTCTTCACAGCGAAGCGGGCGCGGCGGATGGACATTCCGTTGCCGATGTGACTGCTGTTCTCGCTGCCGTCCAGCTTTGCGTCCGTGAAGTCCGGACCGCCGAAGAATACGGCGGCGTCACCCTGCACGCGCAGGTCGAACCACATCTTGTAGCCGATGGACGGGGCGTCCAGAACCATAATGCCGTCCTGGACCTTGAACTGGCCGTCAGTGGAGACCACTTCCTGGCCATACTGGTTCACGGCCGTCTCCTGCTTGTTTTCCTGCGCCGCGAGCGAGGTCGTCAGGAGAGCCGTAGCGATAAATAGAAAAGTTTTTTTCATTACTGCAATTGTGTTGGTTATCATTTATATGCTTTTTATGAAATCTGTCAGACTCTGTTTCCGGTCCAGACCGAACTTGCTCCTGAGCCGGTGCCGGCATATCTCCGCGCTTTTCGGCGCTATGTTCATAAGGGCCGCGATATATTTAGTGGAGAAGCCGAGCCGCAGCAGCGTCGTGAGCCGGCGTTCTCCTCCGGTCAGCTGAGGGAACTTCTCCTGAAGCCTTACCGTGAAGTCCTTGTGCAGCTGCTCGACCTGTGTATAGAACCGGTCTATCTCGTTGTCGAAATTCATCCTCAGACTCAGCTGCGCCGAAATCTCGTGCAGGGCCCTGTCCTTTTCCGCCGGGTCGGACAGAAGCCGCGCCTGCTTCACCATCCCGTTCAGCCGCCCGATGAACTCCTTCTGCTCGGTGATGTTCATCGCCACGCTCAGCAGTTCCTGCCTCTTCAGCTCCAGCTGGTTCCGCAGATGCTCGTTCTCTATGGTCATATTCTTGACTTCCAGACTGTTAAGCGTGTGCCTGTTCTCGTTAATCTGTTCCTCCTGATCTCTGAGCGCCTGCCCGGAATGGCGCGAGCGCGAGTAGAGAGTGTAGATGACAGTCCCCGACATAAGTGCCAGCAGAGCGACCGCAAGCACCATCACCCTCACCGGAGACAAGTTCCCCGCGCCGTAGATGAGCATAAGGGTCAGGCAGGTCAGGACTAGAGCGGTCAGCGGCACGCCTATGCCGGAAAGCGCCAGCCTCGCGGCTTCAGCCCCGCTCATATACTCCTGTCTTTTCACTGCGGAGCAGCCTCCGAGCGCGGCGAAAGCCAGAAGTCCCGGGGACATCACCGTAGCTTTACAGCCCACGCACCCCGCCGCCGCATCGCTCGAAAACAGGGCGCAGACGACCGCTACCGAGCACACCGTAGCGAGAATGACATCGTAGTTGAGGTCGAATTGCCTCTCGCCCAGACTCCCGATGCTCCGCCCGAGGAAGGGGAGAGCCGCAAGCGTTCCTGCCGCCAGAGCGAGCGCCACTCCGCTGCGTCCGTCCGCCGCGAGAGGAAAGCTGCCTCGGATGAGCGAAATGTTCGCTCCCGCGCATACGAGCATAAGAGCTGCCGCCACGCTCGTGCAGATGCCCAGATTCCTGACCAGGATGAGGCGGTGCTTCCGCGAATGTCTGCAGATGAGCGATATGGCCCGGCAAAGTAGAGCCGCGGTCAGGGCGGCGAGCGCCAGCGACACTATGGCTGCAAGCAGCCAATCTTTCACTCCTCCCGGGTCTCCGTTTCTGAAGAGGCTGTAGCCTGCTGCCGCGCCGGTAAATGCCCACAGCGAAGGCCTGTATGCGGAGATGAGCCGTCCCGCCGCCACTGCTCCCAGTGCTCCGAGACAGATGATGGCTACCCCGGCGGCATCTATTCCGGCCGCCCCGGAGCCGCCCGCCGTCAGGAAACTGCCCGCGCAGATGAGAACAGGCACGGCTGGAATCAAGGCGCTGCGTCGTATCGCGCTGCAGTTCTGCACCGGAGCGAGTATGACGCTCAGGTCCGTGAAGCTGCACAGGCACATCATCACCGCAAGTGCGAGTATGGAAACTATGCCGTCCATCTCCTAAAAGCTGTTTTTGATAGCCATAACCGACAGCTGGTCAGCCACTTTAATGGCCGCGTGCGAGATTTCCTCTATGTGCAGGGCGAAATATCTGAGATGGAATTTTTCCGAGAGCTTAAGCTCGTTCATAGTGTGGAACACCGTCCTTTTCAGCGTCTTGGCCTGCTTGTCGGCTTCCTGTGCGTAGAAATAGACTCTGTGGCTCTTTTCCACGGTAAGGTCAGGGCTGCGGAAGTAGGATTTGGCCGCCGGGATGGCGCTCTCTACGGATTTCGTGGAGAGCTCGGTCAGTTTCAGATAGTCAGCATTGAGTGCGACCGGGATGTACGGACGCTCTATCTCGAACTGGCAGAGGTTGTTGTCGATTTTCGTGATGATGTTCACTACTCTTTCGAGCAGTCTCATCACGTCTCCCCTCAGCCGCACGTAGGCCGACTGTCTGTAGAGGTCGCTCTCTATCTCCCTGAGCAGGATTTCCGCGTCGGACTTGATCCCGGACATAGTCTGAAGATTGTCGCTCAGCTGCGGAGTCTCCCCGTAGAGATAATTCTTCACTCCCTCCTTGAACACGAGCTGGGCCCTGTCGACTGCGTCGAAGAGCTTGTCCATATTCTCTATGGTTCTGTTTATCTTCTTTGAAAACATAGCGTGTCCTTGTTATTCTGTAACCATCGTATGTCCCATCGCTGAAACATAGCGCGTTCTCTGTGGTTTTTCGGAGCCTCCATTCTCTCCGGGGGAGCGAACCCTCGGATTTTTGCGCCGTGAGCTTCACTTCGCCAAATATACGTCATCCGGACGGAAAAAAAAAGGCTCCGTATGTAACGCCCGGATACCCGTACCGGCAGGTGTTAAGTTGTGCTCATAGCATAAACATTTAAGAATTAAACAAATAAAAAAATGCAGTAAAGTATTTATCGATACTTACTGCAAATATATAAGATATTTTGTAAAGTTCGGAACGTTTATTTTGCCGTGCGCGGAGAGCTTATTTTTTCATTTTATTAAAGGCTACTCATCCGGCCCCTGCGGGAAGTTCGCGGTTTCAGAGAGACTGTCCCGCAGTCAGCGCCTCGATGTCCGGGGTGATTCCCGTCATTATTCCGTAACCGGAGATGGCCTGGCCGAGGAGCCAGCGGACGCCCGGAATGTACCTGACCCCGCAATCCTGCAGACGTGCGAGCCTCAGGCCCGTGAAGGCCGGATTCCTGTAGTTCGCTTCCAGAAGGATAAGCCCGCCTTCCTTTCTTTCGGGCCGGAAATCATCCAGACTGTCCAGAGCGGCGGGCAGAGTATAGATCAGAAAGTCCGCTTTCGCCGCAGCATCAGCAAACTCATCTGTCGAACCCGTTGTGAAGCCGTATTCAGGCAGGCCTTTCGCGAATGCCTCAGCCTTCTCCACACTCCTGTTCAGTATGGTGGTGCAGAAGCCAGCCTCTGCGGAGGCGACCGCCGCGGCCTTGCCGGCCCCGCCGCAGCCGACCACGACTGCGGACGGCCTGCGCCCGTATTTCTCTTCCAGACACTTGCGCAGGAACTGGTGGATTTTCTTGTGGGCGGAGGCTCCGAACTCGGCATAGAATTCGGCTATGATGCCCGGATACAGGGCTTCAGCTATGCAGAGGATTACGCCCGAGAAATCGGAATTGTGACATTCTACCCCGTCCTTGGTGTGCAGCAGAATATTCGCCGCCCCGATAAGCAGGCAGGGACCCGATACGATGTCGGCCTTGCCGAATGCATCCTCCTTGAAAGGGGCGGTCACGTTCACTGCCTTGTACTCCCGCAGAAAGCGGAGGTAGGATTCCTCGAAAACCTTGCCTTCTATCAGGTCATAGGGAAAACGTCCGCTGTATGCTGTCCGGAACAGCTGCGGACTTGCGGAGTGTCCGATGGGGTCTCCGATCAGTCCGAAACGAGTAGAGTCTATCATTTTAGAGATGATGAAATTAGTCTGTCGATGCCCGAACACAGGTAAAAGCTCCCGTCCATATTCAGGAATCACTTACATTGCGCTGTCTTACAGCTTCATACAGAAGAATGGCCGCGCTCACCGATGCGTTCAGCGAGTCCAGACGGCCTTTCATCGGGATTCTTATATGCGCATCAGCGGCCCGCCTCCATATTTCGCTCAGCCCCGTGGCTTCAGTGCCTATCGCGATGGCGGTTCCTCCGGTCATCGGGCAGTCGTAATATAGGACTGAGTCCTGGAGCTGGGCAGTATAGATGCGGATGGAGTGTTCTTTCAGCCAGGATACCGCCTCCTGCGAAGTGCAGCAGACCGTAGGGACCGTGAATACGGCTCCGATGCTGGAGCGGATGAGATTCGGGTTGTACAGGTCTGTGAGAGGGTCGCAGATCAGCACTGCATCGGCTCCCGCCGCATCCGCGCTCCGCAGGATGGCCCCGAGGTTTCCGGGCTTCTCCACCCCTTCGAGCACTGCGATGAGAGGGGAAGGATTGACCGTAAGGTCTGTTAAAGAAAGTTCGCGCGAGCGCATCACTCCGATGACTCCTTCCGTGGAGCCTCTGAGGGCCACCTTTTCGTAGAGGGACGCAGGCAGCTGCACGAGCAGCAGCTTCGGGTTCAGCGCCTCAGCCCTCGCGACAAGCGCCTCCAGACCGTCTTTGCCCTCGACCCCGGCCGCCCGGTCTGCCGAAACGTATCCGCTGTCCTTGCCCGTTGTCATAAGCCCTGTCGGGACTCTCCCGCCTGTAGCGTCCGCTTCCGTGGAGATGCGCCGCTCCCGTGCGATCACCTCCCCGCAGACGAAGAGCGTCTGAGGGATGAAGCCGGCGCTGAGACAATGCCCGAGCTCACGCTGCCCTTCGACCGCGAAAAGTCCACGCTCGCGGCGGAGCCTGGACTTTTCCTGCAGTGCGAGCAGGTCCTTGATTTTCGGATTCTGCGCCGAAGTGACCGTCTCGACTCTCATATGGGGCTACTGTTGAGTTTCCCCGTCTTTCTTCAGTATCTTCTCGGGACGCATCTGAGGGAAGAACAGCACGTCCTGGATGGTCGTCTGCCCGGTCATAAACATCGTCAGGCGGTCGATTCCCATACCCAGACCGGAGGTCGGCGGCATACCGTATTCGAGTGCGCGGACGAAGTCGTAGTCGATGAACATCGCCTCGTCGTCGCCCCGGCTCTTGAGACGGGCCTGCTCCTCGAAACGCTCCAGCTGGTCGACAGGGTCATTCAGTTCGGAATAGGCATTGGCCAGCTCCTTGCCGCAGACGAAGAGTTCGAACCTCTCGGTCAGTGCCGGATTGTCCCTGTGACGCTTCGTCAGAGGGGACATCTCGACAGGGTAGTCGGTGACGAAGGTCGGCTCTATGAGATTCTTCTCGGCATATTCTCCGAAGATGGCGTCTATCAGCTTGCCCTTGCCCATAGAAGGCTCGATTTCCACGTGCAGCTCCTTGCAGGTGGCGCGAAGCTGCTCCTCGTCCATTCCGCTCACGTCCACCCCGGCATACTGCCTGATGGCCTCGAGAATCGGCAGACGGCGGTACGGCGGCTTGAAACTTACCTTGTTCCCGCCGATGGTCACTTCGTCTGTGCCGTTCACCTTCAGGGCGATCCTTTCGAGCATCTTCTCCACGAACTCCATCATCCAGATATAGTCCTTGTAGGCCACGTAGATCTCCATACAGGTGAACTCGGGGTTGTGGGTCTTGTCCATACCCTCGTTCCGGAAATCCTTGGCGAACTCATAGACTCCGCTGAAACCTCCTACGATGAGTCTCTTCAGGTAGAGCTCATTCGCGATTCTCAGATACAGAGGGATGTCCAGAGCGTTATGATGCGTGATGAACGGACGTGCCGTCGCTCCTCCCGGAATGCTCTGGAGGATAGGGGTCTCGACTTCGAGGCAGCCGGCTTCGTCGAAGTACTCGCGCATCGTGGCGATGATCTTCGCTCTCTTCACGAAAGTCTCCTTCACCTGCGGATTCACTATGAGGTCCACATACCTCTGGCGGTAGCGCATCTCCGGGTCCGAGAACGCGTCGAACACTTTGCCGTCCTGCTCCTTGACGATGGGAAGCACCTTGAGCGACTTGCTCAGGAGAGTGAGTTCTTTCGCGTGGACGGACAGCTGTCCGGTCTGGGTGATGAAGGCGAAACCCTTGATTCCGATGATGTCTCCGATGTCCAGAAGCTTCTTCCAGACGGTATTGTACATAGTCTTGTCTTCGCCCGGGCAGATTTCGTCTCTCTTCACGTAAATCTGGATTCTTCCGCTCTCATCCTGAATCTCTCCGAACGAGGCCGCGCCCATAATGCGGCGGCTCATCACGCGTCCCGCGATGCAGACTTCCTGAAAGTTTCCCTTTTCGGCGTCATACTCAGCAAGTATCCGTGCCGCCGTGGCGTTTACCGGGTAGAGTGCCGCCGGGTAAGGTTCGATGCCGATTTCTCTGAGCTTCGACAGTGAGTCCCTTCTCAGGAGTTCCTGTTCGCTGTATTCAACATTTGCCATATATCTGTGAGTATAATAATCATAATCCGATACTGCCGTACCGAACTGCAAAATTACTATTTTTTTTCTTCCCGAGGAATAGCGTTGTTTATTCGGCGGAATTCCGTAACTTTGACGGGATATGGCGAGAGAAAGCAAATGGATACTGAAAGAACCCGCCGACCAGTCGAAAGTCAGCAGGCTTGCCACTGAGGTCGGCATAGACCGCGTGCTGGCGGAACTCCTCGTGAAGCGCGGTGTCGAGACCTTCGAGCAGGCCCGCAGATTCTTCCGTCCGAGTCTCGACCAACTTTACGACCCGTTCCTGATGAAGGATATGGACGTGGCGGTGGAGCGGCTGCGCCGGGCGGTGACAAGCCGGGAGAAGATTCTCGTTTACGGAGACTATGATGTGGACGGGACCACCGCGGTGTCGCTGGTTTACTCCTTTCTGAAAGACTATACCCCGAATCTGGACTTCTACATCCCCGACCGGAACGACGAAGGCTACGGCGTGTCCCAGAAGGGCATAGACTGGGCCGCCGATAACGGCTTCACCCTCATCATCACTCTCGACTGCGGCATAAAGGCCATAGAGAAGACCCGCTACGCAGCCTCGCGGGGCATAGATATGATCATCTGCGACCATCATCTTCCGGATGACGAGCTTCCCGCCGCCGTCGCCGTGCTCGACCCTAAGCGGACGGACTGCAGCTATCCTTTCGACGACCTTTCCGGCTGCGGCGTAGGTTTCAAGCTCGTCCAGGCCTATTCGCAGCGCTACGGCATTCCGTTCGAAAACCTTATCCCCCTGCTCGACTATCTGGTCGTGAGCATCGCCTCCGACCTCGTGTCCATCGTGGACGAGAACCGCACTCTCGCGCATTTCGGACTGAAGCAGCTGAACGAGAACCCTCGCGCCGGTCTGCTCGCGATGGTGAATCTCTCGAAGCTCGAGCTCGGCCACATCACCATAGACGACATAGTCTTCAAGATAGGTCCCCGTATAAACGCCGCCGGCCGTATGGAGACGGGAAGACTCTCCGTGGAGCTTCTGACCGCGACCGGCTTCGAGCAGGCGATGACGATAGGGGAGCGCATAAACGACAACAACAACGAGCGCAAGAGCATCGACCGCGAGATAACCCAGGATGCCATACGGATGGTCCAGGAGGGCAAATGCCTGTCGTGGAAGAACGCGACCATAGTCTATGACCCGAACTGGAACAAGGGCGTGGTCGGCATCGTCGCCTCGCGTCTCGTGGAGGCTTTCTACAAGCCGACCATCGTGCTGACCCGATCGAACGGCTACGTGACCGGCTCCGCCCGCAGCATACAGGGATTCGACCTCTACGAGGCCATCGAAAGCTGCGCGCCCCTGCTCGAGAACTTCGGCGGGCACGTCTATGCTGCGGGCCTGACGCTGCGCGAAGAGAACCTCGCGGAATTCAGCGAGCGCATCGACAAGTACATAGGCGAGCACATCACACCCGAGATGCTCACGCCCGTGCTGAGCCTCGACGCCCGTCTGGACTTCTCGCGCATCACGCCGAAATTCTTCCGAATACTGAAGCAGTTCCAGCCCTTCGGCCCCGGCAACAGCAACCCCGTCTTCCTGACGGAGAACGTCTATGACGGCGGCAACGGACGCAAGGTAGGCGCGGGCGGAGTGCATATGAAGCTCGACCTCATCCAGGAGTCGCAGCCTTACCACCAGATACCCGCCATCGCGTTCAATATGTCCGACTTCTTCGACTACATCAAGGCGGGCAATCCTTTCGACGTCTGCTACTCGATAGTGGAGAACTACTATCGCGGCAACGCCACCATCCAGCTCCGCGTCAGAGACTTGCACGAGCGCGAAGAGATGATTTAGCCGGCCGGCTTTCAGCCGTCCAATGTCGTTTTAACTATGACCCGGAAGACTGCCCCTCACTGCATCACCCTCATCGGAATGATGGGTAGCGGCAAGACCCTTGTCGGCCGCGCTCTGGCCCGGCGTCTGGGCTGGAGCTTCATCGACCTCGACGAACGCATTTCGCAGGAACAGGGCCGCAGCATCCCCGAGATCTTCGCGGCTGAGGGCGAAGCGGCCTTCCGCGCCCTCGAACTCCGGACCCTCTCTTCAATTCTCTCTCCGCTCAGCCCTGCCGCTCCGCGGCCAATCCCTCTTCCCCCGAAGACCAGGACCTCTGTCGTTGAGACCTCCGCTGCCGCTCCCGGACCCATAGAGGAGACCTCACTCTGCTCCACGGTCCTCTCCCTCGGCGGCGGCACCATCCTGCAGCCCGAGTGCGCCGCCCTCGTGTGCGCCCACAGCCTCTGCATCCGTCTCACCGCCTCGGTAGAGACCCTCTGCGAGCGTCTCAGGGCAGACCGGAACAGACCCCTGCTGCAAGGCGGGCAGCCCCTCGAAGACAGGATAGCGCAGCTCCTTTCCGAGCGCGAAAGCGCCTACGCCGCAGCCGCGCACATCACCATCCCCACCGATGCCCACACCCCCGACGACATCATCGCCCAGCTGCTCTCCCTCCTCCGGTAGTCAGCTTAGTGATTATAGGAATCACTTATATCATATAGTCGACGTTAAAATAGTGGTTTATAGTCTGCCCCGGAACCACAGAGCCATAAACCGGTCATAGATGACATAGCCCTCCGTTTTATGATAGACAATCTCTTTATCTTCAAGAACTTTCAGAGCGGCCTTGACACTGCTGGCTCCCGGAAGCCGATGTCTCTTTATGAATTGTCCTGACAGAGGCCGTGAAACGATACCGTCTTCTGCGATCGCCTTCAGCACAGACATCTGGTTCTCCGTGAAGAACTGAACCATACTTTCATATTGAGGTTCCCGGTTCCCGAGAATGGCAGCTATGGCGGAATTGACCTGTCCCACATTGTCCACCGCGTCAAATTCTTCATACAGGCGGTTCATAATGCATTGGATGTACCAGGTATGTCCCTCGAAACGTCTGTATATTTCCGCAAACGCATCCTGTGACAGTTCCCCTCCTTTCTCAAGGAAAAACTTGCGGCAGAAGTCATAATAGACGTTCTCGTCCAATGGCTTCAGCCCCATCATCTCAGTACTCTGGTAGAACGGGTGCTTGGGAGAACCGAATATTTCTGACATCAGATGATGCTTGCTGCCGGAAAAAATGAAATGGATGTGCTGGGTAAACTGGATGTAAGAGCGCAGCATAGCTTCCGTCCCGCTTTCCGGATACTCGGCAATCTGCTGGAATTCATCTATGGCGATATAGATTTCTTTTCCGCTGCCGTTCAGACAGTCGAACAGACTGCGGACGGTCGGCTCTTCCTGCTCCTGCTCGACCCTTACCGAGAAATTCGTCTCTCCGGAAACGGGATTCAGAGAAAGTACCGGACGTAATGAGCCCAGAAATCCTGCAGCTTTTTCCGCTATGGATTCATTTTTCCGGATGAAGCCGTTGATGGTCATTTCTGCAAACGCCTCCACGAAATCCCGCAAATTCTTTGTGGCAAAAATATCGAGATAAAGGCACACAGCCCCCTTGTCCTCTTCCTTCAAGTGATAGAATGTGTTTTTGATGAGCCCCGTCTTTCCTATTCTGCGAGCAGATATAAGCGTCACGTTCCTGCCGTTTCTCAGATGCGAAAGCAAGGCGGCAGTCTCTTCCAGCCTGTCACAGAAGTATTCGGGGCTTTCATATCCCTGATAAATGAACGGGTTTGCCAGTTTGCCGTTAGTCATCTTCATAGTGATGTTGTTTTTCGCGTTACAATATAGTTGTTACATAATTCTTGTAACGGCAAAAATGCAACAAAAAAACAACAAGCGCAAACTTTTCTGAGACGAACATACCCCGCCGCGCACATCACCATCCCCACCGACACCCGCACCCCCGACGACATCATCACCCATCTGCTCCCCCTCCTCCGGTAGTCCTGATTTATCTCAGTCCCCGCTTCCTTTTTCCCAATGTACAAGGTTGGACTTCTGCTTCCGCCTCAGGTTACTTCAGAGATACGATCAATACAGGAACCCGAAGAGCCAAAGCGGATTTTACAATTCAAACCACAAAAATATTGAAAAATTTATGGTTGGAACCGAAAATAACCCGTTTTTATAGTCTCGAATATACCGTGCGGCCCCCGCAGAAGACGCGGGCGACGGCACTCGAATCGGCGGAGTAGATCCAGTTCGAGACCACGTTGAAGCAAGGCTGCATCTTGCGTGCGTGAAGGTCCAGCAAAACAGCGTCCGCCACCTTGCCCTCGGCGATCACGCCCGCGTCTATCCCGAACGCCTCCGCACCCCCGCGGGTAGCCCATTCCAGCACCTGTCCGGCGGGAGCTATGGCCGGGTCTCCGGCCAATTTCGCCAGCAGCGCGGCGAACTTGCACTCCTCGCGCATATCCAGATTGTCGTTCGAAGAGCATCCATCCGTACCCAGAGCGATTCTCACGCCCGAAGCGATGGCCAGCTCATAAGGGAAACGCCCGCTGCCCAGCTTCATATTCGAGCAGGGGCAGTGCACAGCGGTCACGCCGCGAGCGGCCAATATGTCCCATTCCTCGCGGTCGATGTGGATGCAGTGCGCCGCGATCACGTCCGGACCGAGGAAGCCGATGCTGTCCAGATAACGCACCGGAGTCGTCCCGTGCGCCTTCAGACAGTCCTCCACCTCAGTCACGGTCTCGGACAGGTGGATATGCAGTTTCAGCCCGTTTTCGCGGGCGAGGCCCGCCGCCATCTTCAGCCTTTCTTCGCAGACGGTGTATATCGCGTGCGGAGCCACAGCCAGAGTGATGCGTCCGCCCGTAGGGTCCTTCCACTCGCTCAGAAACCTCTTCTTCTCCTCCAGCAGGGCCAGAGGATGGTTATCCATAATGGTGATTCCGATGCAGGCGCGGATGCCCGCTTCCGCCACCTCATCTATGGTCTCCTCTATGTCGAAGTACATATCGTTGAAGAACACGCTCCCGGTAGAGACCATCTCGCGTACCGCCAACCCGCTTCCCCTGCGTATGTCCTCGGCTGTGAGCTTATCCTCGTAAGGCCAGATGTAGTCCTGCAGCCAGGTCTGCAGGGGCATATCGTTAGCGTAGCCGCGAAGCAGACTCATCGCCGCGTGGGTGTGCGCGTTATAGAATGCCGGCACTATCGCAAAGCCCTCGGCATCAATCGTTTCGTCCGCCGCGCTCTCCTGCGTCACCCCTTCCAGCGCGAAGCGCCCGTCCCTCAAAAGCACGCATCTTCGCTCCCCGTCGAGAAGCACATTTTTCAGCAGAATACTTCCCATATCCGAGGCGTCATTCTCCGTAAAGATACCTATGCTGCTCCGCGCTCAGCTCATCGATCGAGCAGCCCCAATAGCTTATCATTCTCGAGGCGACCTCGCGGTCAATCTCCGCCGGCACCTCGCGTGTCATCGCTCCGATCTCCCTCCGCTGCCCGCGATGCTCCACGAGATAGCGCGCGCTCAGAGCCTGAATCGCAAACGACATATCCATAATCTCCGCCGGATGCCCGTCGCCGGCCGCGAGATTCACGAGCCGTCCCTCCGCGATGACATAAATCCTTCTGCCGTTCGCGAGCCGGTAGCCCATAATGTTCTTTCTGGCCGCTGACGCGTCCAATGCCATATTCTTCAGTCCGGCCACGTCCACTTCCACATCGAAATGTCCCGCGTTGCAGCAGATCGCCCCGTCCTTCATCTTCAGGAAATGCTCCTTAGTGATGATGTCCTTGCAGCCCGTCACGGTGATGAAGAAATCACCCTTCTCCGCAGCTTCGGACATCTTCATTATGCTGAATCCGTCCATCACGGCCTCCATAGCCTTGATAGGGTCCACTTCTGTGACTATAACCTTGGCTCCCAAGCCTTTGGCTCTCATCGCCACACCCTTTCCGCACCAGCCGTAACCGGCCACGACCACGGTCTTGCCCGCGACGATAAGGTTCGTAGTGCGGTTTATCCCGTCCCAGACCGACTGCCCGGTGCCGTAGCGGTTGTCGAACAGATGCTTGCAGTCGGCATTGTTCACCAGCATCATCGGGAAGAGGAGTTTTTTCTCGCGGTCCAGAGTCTTCAGACGGAGGATGCCCGTGGTGGTCTCCTCGCAGCCTCCTATCACGCCCGGAATAAGGTCCCTGAACTCGGAATGCATAAGGGACACCAGATCTCCTCCGTCATCGATGATGATGTTCGGCCCGGCTTCCAGCACCCTGCGGATGTGATTTTCATACTCTTCAGTGCTCGCGCCGTACCAGGCGAACACATTCAGGCCGTCGTGCACCAGAGCCGCGGCCACATCGTCCTGGGTGGAAAGGGGATTGCTGCCGGTGACGTACATCTGAGCCCCGCCTGCGGCGAGAACCTTGCACAGATAGGCAGTCTTGGCCTCCAGATGCACGGACAGAGCCACTTTCAGACCCTTGAACGGCTGCTGCCGGGAGAATTCCTCCTCAAGTCCCCGGAGCAGAGGCATATTGTGCTTTACCCACTCTATTTTCAGTGCTCCATCCTGCCGGAGCTCGGCATTTCTGATTTCGGACATATCATCTCACATTATATGGTGTCACATTGGAAGCTGTCAGAGCTTCTCAGAAGAGCGTGAGCTCTTCGCCCTCTTCGGGCTCGTCATTTACATATTCCTGCGGAGGCATTTGCGGGAGGGGTTCTTGTGCGGGGCTTTCCGGAGCCGCGGCCTCATCTTCCACCGGAACCTCCAGAGGCTCGATGAAATACACTTTCTTCACATCCAGGCTGTGCACCTTTTTACCCTTGGCCGTAAGGCCCTTTCTGGCTATGAACTCCTCTGCGCTGAAGACTTCGCTCTCGCGGTACTCCCACTTGCCTCCGAACTCCACCTTGAACTGCGGTCTCTTTTCGTCCGAGAGTTCCACAAGGTATGAGGCTTTGCCTTCGGCGATGAAGAGAGTAGGGGTGTTGTCGCTCAGGGTGAAAGAGAATCTCTTGACATAGAACGCCCCTGCCGAAGCGTCCCGGTAGAGTGCGGTGAAGACCTTGTCCGGGTCGAACTTCTCGATTCTGAGCACGTCGCCCTGATACTTGTTCACCAGGTCGAAGGATGTGGTGTAGTAGGTTCCGTTCCTGAAGACGGCGAGAACCTTGTCGCCGGAGCCGAATTGGCCGAGGTACCGGCCTCGGCCGTCCTCGTTCAGCTTCTGTATGTCCGCGTCGTACCAGATGTCCTTGCCGGCGATGGTGCTCACGCCGCGGCTGCGCAGCTGGATTCTCTGTATGGGATTCTTCGACACGAGGTTGCCTCTGGAGCTTCTGCCCTTTATGGCGAGCTGCGAGAAGTCGTATTCGAAGCTGTTCTTCTTGAGCTTCGGACGCGGGCGCAGCAGGACTTTCACCGTCTCGGCCTCGCCGTTGGAATTGGCCGTGAACCAGAGGATTGCGGACCCGGGCTCTCCGGTGGTGATGTCGTATTCCTTGTCGCGGGTCACGCTCGTGATGGCGAAGCGCTTGGCATAGCTGACGGCTCCCTTGCCCTCGCGGTAGATTACGTTGTAGATGGTGCGTGAGTCGTTGCGGCTGAACACGCCCACGTAGATCAGATTCTTCCAGAAGAAGGCCTTGTCCGTGACCTTCGTCACCTTGTACTTGCCTTCTTTGGAGATGACGATGACTTCCGAGAGGTCGGAGCAGTCGGCTATGAACTGCACCTGCTCGTCTTTCTTGAGGCCGATGCCCACGAAGCCCTCGGAGAGGTTCGCGTAGAGCTTCGCGTTGTTGTTCACCACCTTGGTGGCGGCGATGGTCTCGAAGCCGGTGATTTCCGTGCGGCGCGGATGGGCGGCTCCGTATTTCTTCTTCAGGGACTTGAACCAGTCTATGGTATAGCGGGTGATGTGGTCCAGATCGTCCTGGACGGCGGCCATTTCCTCCTCCATCCCGCGGATCTTCTCGTCGAGGGCTCTGGTGTCGAATTTCGAAATCTTGCGCACCGGTTTTTCCACCAGTTTCAGGATGTCGTCCATCACGACGGTGCGGCGCAGCAGGTCCTGGTACTGCTTCATCCGCTCGAACACGTCTTCTATCTGCTGCTCCCAGCTCATCTGGTCCTGTTCCAGGACTTTGTAGATGCGGTTCTCGAAGAAGATGCGCTCCAGAGACGACCAGTGCCATTCGTCCTCCAGTTCGCCCATCCGTATGTGCAGCTGCGCTTCGAGCAGGTCTCTGGTGTGGAAAGTGTCGTAGCGCAGTATCTCGTCCACGTCCAGGAACTCAGGCTTGTTCTCCCTGATTACGCAGGCGTTCGGGGAGAGGGTGGTCTCGCAGTCCGTGAAGGCGTAGAGCGCGTCGATGGTCTTGTCGGGGGACACGTCGTTCGGCAGATGTATCACCAGACGCGCCGAAGCGGTGGTCATATCCTCTATCTTGCGGATTTTTATCTTGCCTTTCTCCTTGGCTTTGAGGATGGAATCCACTATGGAGTGTGTGGTCTTCCCGTAAGGGATTTCCGTAATGACGATGGTATTCTTGTCTATCTTCTCGATTCTCGCGCGGACTTTCACGACCCCGCCCCTGTGCCCCTTCATATATTTGGAACAGTCGGCGAGACCTCCGGTAGGGAAGTCCGGAAGGATTTCGAATTCCTTGTCCTGCAGGATGGCGATGGAGGCGTCTATGAGTTCGTTGAAATTATGCGGAAGGATCTTCGAGGACATTCCCACGGCGATGCCGTCCGTGCCCTGCGCGAGCAGCAGCGGGAAGCGTACGGGAAGCTCCGTAGGCTCCTGGTTGCGGCCGTCGTAGGAAGTCATCCAGTTCGTTATCTTGGGGTCGAAGATGACCTCTTTCGCGAATTTGCTCAGACGGGCCTCGATGTATCGCGGAGCGGCGTTGCCGTCCCCCGTGAAGATGTTTCCCCAGTTACCCTGACAGTCTATCAGATAGCCTTTCTGCCCCAGCTGGACGAGGGCTCCCAGGATGGATGCGTCTCCGTGAGGATGGTATTTCATAGCCTCGCCGACCAGATTCGCCACCTTGGTGAGGCTCCCGTCGTCCTTTTTGTACATCGAATGGAGCACGCGCCTCTGCACGGGCTTCAGTCCGTCCACTATATGGGGGACGGCCCTCTGGAGAATCACATACGAAGAATAGTCCAGGAACCAGTCCTTGAACATTCCGGAAAGTTTGAACTTCCGGCTGTCGTCTCCCAGCAGCCTGTCGAACTTCCCGGACGGCTGCGCGTCTTCCGCTACCGTCTCTTCCTCCTCCCCTCCGATCTCTTCCATATTCTGTCCAAGTTCCTCGTCGTCCCGATAATCGTCCATATGCCAATCAGTTAGTCTTAATCTTCTTGTTATTCTTCTTCATTGCCGGAGCTTTTTGTGTCATTTTCGGAAGCTCCTCTGCGCCGTGTCATTACTCTTCGTAGCCGAGGCACCGCTGCTCCGGGGTCATTTTTCCGCGTAGCCGAGGTGTCGCTGCTCCGGGGTCATTACTCTTCGTAGCCGAAGCGTCTGAGTTCCTTGCGGTTTTCCCTCCAGTCCGGATCAGTCTTCACATACAGGCTCAGGAACACTTTCTTCTGGAAGAAGTCCTCCATCTCCAGCCGGGCCTGCGTTCCGGTCCGTTTCAGCGCTTGCCCCTGCCGGCCTATGATTATGCTCTTCTGCGAATCCCTCGTCACGTAGATGATCGCGGAGATGTCGTATCTCTCCTCGCCCTCCTTGAAGCTCTCCACTTCCACCTGGCAGCAGTACGGAATCTCCTGGCTGTAATTCAGAAGAATCTTCTCCCGGATGATTTCCGAAGCGAAGAAACGCATATTTCTGTCCGTGAAAGTGTCCTTGTCGTACCACGGCGGGCTCGGCGGGAGCTTTTCCAGGATGGCCGCGAAAATGTTCTCCACGCCGAACTTCTCCCGGGCGGATGCCGGGATGATGACGGCGGAGGGCAGTTTACGCTTCCAGTCCTCCATCAGGGAGACGACCGCGGCCTGGTCGCTGAGGTCTATCTTGTTCACCACCAGTATAATCGGGCAGGAAAGCCGGCCGAGTTTCTCCACGTACTCGGAATTCTTGTCCGGGGTCTCCACCACGTCCGTGACATAGAGTATGATGTCCGCATCGCCGATGGCGGCATCCACGAAGTTCATCATATTCTGCTGCAGGCGGTAGTGCGGCTTGAGGATGCCGGGAGTGTCGGAGTAGACTATCTGGTAGTCATCTCCGTTCACTATCCCCATAATGCGATGGCGCGTGGTCTGGGCTTTCGCCGTCACTATGGACAGCTTCTCCCCGACCATCGCGTTCATCAGCGTGGACTTCCCGACATTGGGATTGCCGATTATGTTTACGAATCCTGAACGGTGTTCCATTATACGTAGGCACCCATTTTGAGGATGTTCACCTCACCCTCGGTGAGGTATCTCCATTCGCCCTTGCTTACTCCCTTCTTCGTGAGTCCGGCGAAATAGACTCTGTCGAGTGCGCGCACGTCGTAGCCGAGGGTTTCGAAAATCCTGCGTACCACGCGGTTCTTTCCGGAGTGTATCTCGATTCCCAGACGTCTGTGGTCGTTCTCGTCTATGTATTCCAGCTCGTCCGCGGCCACGACTCCGTCAGTGAGTTCTATCCCCTGAAGGATCTTCTCGTAGTCATCCTGGCTCAGTTCACGGTCGAGTATCACCTGATAGATCTTCTTCTTGTCATAGGACGGATGGGTGAGCCTCTCTGCGATCTCCCCGTCGTTCGTGAACATCAGTACGCCCGTAGTGGCCTTGTCGAGACGGCCTACAGGATAGACTCTCGCGCTGCAGCCCTTCAGCAGGTCCATCACGGTCTTCTCGGCGTGAGGGTCGCTGGCCGTGGTGACATAGCCCTTCGGCTTGTTCATCACGATATAGACCTTCTCCTCTCCCTTGAGACGCTCGCCGTTGAAACGTACGTCGTCATTGAGGACATTGACCTTGGTGCCGAGCTCCGTCACCACCTCGCCGTTCACGGTAACTACACCAGCCTGGATGAACGTGTCGGCTTCGCGGCGTGAGCATACGCCCGAGTTCGCTATGAATTTGTTGAGGCGTATTTCCTCCTTTATCGGCGTAGGTGCGCCGTCGTAATCGGACGCGTTCCAATTGTCGATCTGAGGACGGCGGCTGATCATCCTGTTCACGCCGGCTTCGTCTGTCTCAGTGAACTGAGGCGGCACATTCTTCCTTTTCGCCGAGCCTTTTGCTTTCGGCTTCATTCCCGGTTTTGCTCCGAACTTGGAGTTTCTACGTGGGGCTCCTTCGCCGCCGGCCCTGTCGTAAGACGGACCCCTATCGTAACTGCGGTGCTGCCCGCCTTCTCCGGAGGCGTAGCTTCTGCGCTGCTGACCGTCTTCACTGTAGCTTCTGCGTTGCTCTCCCTCGGCGGAGTTTCTGTTTCCGTAGGAGCTTCTTCCATAACTCTGGCGCTGAGGACGGTCGCCGTAGCTTCTGCGCTGCCCCTCTTCGCCATAATTGCGGTGCTGCCCGCCTTCGCCGGAGTTGTAGCTTCTGCGCTGCTCGCCACCTTCACCGTAGCTACGGCGCTCGCCGTATCCGCGGCCGCTGTACGAAGGACGCTGCTCACCGTAGCTTCTGCGCTGTCCGCCTTCTCCGGAGGAGTAGCTTCTGCGCTGTCCTTCTTCGCCATAACTGCGGCGCTGCCCGCTTTCGCTGTAACTGCGGCGCTGCTCGTCACCTTCGCCGTGATACCTGTTTCCATAGCTTTCCGAATAGGAGTTTCTTCCGTAGCCCTGACGCTGAGGACGGTCGCCGTAGCTTCTGTGCTGCTGCCCGCCTTCGCCGTAGCTTCTGCGCTGCTGTCCGCCTTCTCCGGAGCTGTAACTACTGCGCTGCTCGCCGCTCTCCCCATAGCTTCTGTGCTGTCCGCCGAAACTGCGGCGCTGCTCTCCACCTTCACCATAGCTTCCCGATGCCACGACCTTCTTGCGTGGTCTGAGCTTTCTTCCTTCCGCAGAATACGCCGGTCTGCGCTCTGCACTTTCGGAACCGTAATCGCTACGGTTCTCCTCCTGACGGTCGAAACCGTCGTTCTTGTAATCTTCCATTTCTGAATTTGCCTTCCGGCTATTTTAAATTAAATATATAGGTAATGCTACCTTGCTGGAGAGCAGGCGCGTCCGCGCTCATATTGAAGTGCGCGCCGAGTGCCGCCTTGCGTGCTTCAGCCCATAAATTCTTGTCCGTGACCGTGGTCCCGTCGGCTCCCGCCAACGCTTTCTGAACCTTTCCATACTGGTCCACCCAGATGGTCACGACCACCTTTCCGCTCGCCTGTGACTCATAAACCGGACGCGGCAGCGAGCCCACCACGCTTCTTCCCTTGAGGTGCGCGTTCGGAGTCCCTCCGACCGCCCCTTTTTCAGTATTGCCCTTAGGCTGCCCCGCCTTGTAGCCCTCCGAAGCCTGCACTGCCCCGTGCGGAGCCGTCAGGGAAGTGTCCTTTCTGCTCATACCCGGAAATGAGGCCCGAGGGTCCAGAACCGGTTCCGCCTCAGTCACGGGCACTTCCACGTCCCCGTGATCATCCGGTGCGGCCGCCGGCGTGAGATTCTTCTCCGCCACATAAGGCGATTCGCTCCTCTGCACCAGTTCCACCGGCTTGCTCAGGTCGATCTCCTCCGCCTGCGGCTGCCTGCCGTTGCGCTGCTGCACCACCCTTACCGGCTCCTCCTCGAAATCGATGAGAAAGGTCGTCTCCTGCGGCGGCGGGTATATGTATTTCAGACCGGTGAAAGAGCAGAAGAGAGCCGAGCAGACGGGTATGGCCACGGCCAATACCGCGCCCACCGCGCTGGAAATCTTCTCCTGCCTCTCCCTTTCTCTGAGATACTGTTTCATAATGCACTATTCCGGCTGCGTCGCCAGAATCACTTTATAATGGTTTCTCTTCGCGATGTTCATCATCGCCACAATCTCCTTTACAGGGACGCTCTCGTCCGAATATATGGAGAAAGTCGGGTCTTCTTCACCCTGAAGAAGCACCACGAGCTCGTCCTCTACGGTCTCATAACTGACCGGCTCTTCGTTGCCGTTCACGTGATAGGTGTAGATGTCGTCCCCCCAGTCCTTGATGCTCACGCTCACCGTGGCCTTCGCGGACACCTGTCCCGTGCTCTTCGGCAGAAGAAGCTTCAGCGCGTTCGGGTTCACTAGCGTCGAGGTCACGAGGAAGAAGATGAGCAGCAGGAACACGAGGTCGCTCATCGATGACATCGATGTCTCGGACAGAGGTCTGGTAGTTCTCTTTATGGCCATACTATTCGTTGTCTGCTTCGGCCGGCTCGTTGAGCAGGTCCATAAAGTTTATGGTCGCGCTCTCCATCTTGAACACCAGTCCGGAGATCTGATTTGTCAGGTAATTGTATCCGAAATAAGCGAGGATTCCCACGATGAGACCGCCCACGGTCGTGACCATAGCGGTATAGATGCCGCTGGAAAGCATAGTGATGTCGAGGTTGTTCCCGGCCTGGGACATATTGAAGAAGGCCTGGATCATACCCACTACGGTGCCGAGGAAACCGATCATAGGAGCACCTCCGGCGCAGGTGGCGAGGAATGGAAGGCCCTTTTCGAGTCTGGCCACTTCGAGATTGCCCGTATTCTCGACTGCGGTCTGTATGTCAGCGAGAGGGCGTCCCATACGCTCGATTCCCTTCTGTACGAGCCTGGCGACAGGGGAGTCATACTTCTCGCAGAGGGTCAGCGCGGACTTTATCTTGCCTTCGTGGATATAGTCGCGTATGTCGTCCATAAAGTTACGGTCTATCTTCGAGGCCTGGCGGATCATCCACCACTTCTTGCCGAAGATGTAGAAGGCGATGATGGAGAGCGCCAGCAGCACCAGCATCAGCCATCCGCCCTTGCAGGCCATTTCTATCAGTGAATAAGTCATTTCCTGCTGCTGAGGCACGGCCTGAACTTCGGTTGCCGCCTGCTCGAGGGCGGCAAGAGTGTCGATTTGGAGGAGATTGGAAAGCATATTTTCTATACTGTTTAAAATCTAAATTAACACATTCAATACCAATTCTGCAAAAGTAGCCATTTTTTTTCGAAACCGCTGCAAAAATGTAGATTGTACATCAACGGGTATAAAGAGAGCAGGGTGGAATGCCCGACTAACTGGCGTCCCCGGCGGCGGCCGGCAGATCAATACCTCACTTTAGAGAGAAAGAGCGGATGGCCGGGGACGGACTCGCCGGCGGCGCAGCGGCTGCCGCCGGAAAGGAGGAGGGTGAAGTCCTCTATGCTGCGTTTGCCCCGGCCCACTTCGAGGAGCGAACCCACCACGGCCCTGACCATATTGCGCAGAAAACGGTCGGCGCTTATGCGGAAGTACCAGTAGTCCTGTCCGGGGGAAGCAAGGCAAGGGCTGCAGCCGGAAGCGGCCGGAAGCGGATGTGAAAAACTGTCCGGATTGGCCGGGGACGGCCGGGAGAAAAAATCAGGATTGGCCGGGGACGGCCGGAAGGAATCTGCCTCCGGCTGCCCGGGAAGCGGAGCCGGAGCACCCATAACCGCGATGTGCGAGGGGGTATAAGGCTTCCAGAATGCTTCCTCGACGGTGCAGATGCTGCTTTTCGTGTCGCTGCCTACTTTCTGGAAGCAGGAGAAGTCGTGCGTGCCCGTGAGCTTGGCGGCAGCGCGGTTCATCGCGTCGAAGTCCAGCGGAAAAGTGTAGAGCAGCGAGTATCTTTCCATGAACGGATCCTTATGCGTATGCAGAAAATATGTATATTCGCGCCTCACCGCGCTGAAGCGTGCGTGATACTCCGTCCCGTGCGCATCGGCGCTTCCGGGACATAGTCCGAGCACCTTGTGTACGGCGATTTCACGGGGGAGGATGGCATTTAATTTGTAGCAAATCTGCGCCGTGTCCAGAGGCCCCTCGAAGTCGAAATGGGCGGCGTATCCGCAGGCATTGACGCCCGTATCGGTCCTTCCGGCACCGGTCACGCGGATGCGGCATCTCAGCAGTGCCGACAGCGCTTTCTCGATGCTGTCCTGGACGGTCCGTGCATCGGGCTGGCTCTGCCACCCGCAAAAGCCGCTCCCGTCGTAGGAAAGTGAAATGAAATAACGCATAGGCGCAAAATTAGGAAAATAAATATGGAAAATGTAAACATCAAGGAACTCAACGACCGCATTCAGCAAGAAAGTGCGTTCGTGGACCTCCTGTCTATGGAAATGGGTAAGGTCATTGTGGGTCAGAAAGCTCTTGTGGAGAACCTTCTCATCGGACTTCTCGCTAACGGACACATCCTTCTCGAAGGTATGCCCGGACTGGCGAAAACATTAGCCATCAATACCTTGTCTCAGGCGGTCAATGCCCGATTCAGCCGTATCCAGTTCACTCCCGACCTCCTGCCGGCCGATGTGATAGGCACGCTCATATACTCGCAGAAGAACGAGGCCTTCGAAGTTCACAAGGGCCCCGTTTTCGCGAACTTCGTCCTCGCGGACGAAATCAACCGTTCCCCGGCGAAGGTGCAGTCCGCCCTGCTCGAAGCTATGCAGGAGCGGCAGGTGACTATCGGCGACCGGACTTTCCCTCTGCCGGACCCGTTCCTCGTGATGGCCACGCAGAACCCTGTCGAGCAGGAAGGCACCTATCCTCTTCCGGAGGCCCAGGTGGACCGTTTTATGCTGAAGGTCGTGGTGAGCTATCCTAAAAAGGAAGAGGAACGCCTCATCGTGAGGATGAATAACAGCGGCACCTTCCCGAAAGCCTCCCCTGTAGTGAGTCCGGAGGACATCATCCGCGCCCGCGGGGTCGTGCGCGAAGTCTATATGGACGAAAAGATAGAGCGCTACATCGTGGACATAGTTTACGCGACCCGTACCCCGGAGGACTACGGTCTCGCTTCTCTTAAGGACCTCATCTCCTACGGCGCGTCCCCTCGTGCCAGCATCTCCCTGAGTATGGCGGCGAAGGCCTACGCGTTCATCAAGCGGCGCGGCTACGTGATTCCGGAGGATGTGCGCGCCGTCTGCAATGAAGTGATGCGCCACCGCATCGGACTCAGCTACGAAGCCGAAGCTGAGAATGTCAGGGCCGAGGAAATCATCTCCAAGGTCGTAAACGCCGTCAATGTTCCGTAGCGGAGGCTGCGGGAGCGATTACCGGAAAGTCCGCGTAAGAATTAATCAATACAGCTTCTTGTGGAAAGCACTGATGCGAAAGACCTTCTGAAGAAGGTCAGACAGATAGAAATAAAGACCAAGGCTCTCAGCCACCAGATTTTCGCCGGCGAGTACCATTCGGCCTTCAAGGGCCGCGGAATGGCGTTCAGCGAGGTCCGCGAGTACCGCTACGGCGACGATGTGCGCAATATGGACTGGAATGTCACCGCCCGTCTGAGAGCGCCGTACGTGAAGGTGTTCGAAGAGGAGCGCGAACTCACCGTCGTGCTGCTCATAGACGTGAGCCGTTCCGGACTCTTCGGTACGGTCTCCCGGACCAAGCGCGGACTCATCACCGAGATAGCGGCGGTACTGTCCTTCTCGGCCATCCTGAACAACGACAAAGTCGGAGCTCTCTTCTTCTCCGACCGCGTGGAGGAGTTCATCCCCCCGAAGAAGGGCCGCAGCCACCTTCTGCGCATCATCCGCGAACTCATAGAACTCAAGCCTACCTCGGACGGGACCGACATCGGCGCGGCCCTGAGGTTTCTGGCGAACGCTATGAAGAAGAAGTGCACCGCGTTCCTGCTGAGCGATATGCTCGATGCCGGTCCCGGCTGCAGTCCGCGTTACGAGGAGGCGCTCAAGGTCGCTTCCTCCCGCCACGACCTCTCGGTGATCAAGGTTTACGACCCGCGCGAGCAGAGCATCCCTAATGTCGGCCTGGTGCACGTGAAAGATTCCGAGTCGGGCAAGTCAGCCTGGGTGAACACAGCATCCCGCAAGACTCGCGAGAGCTACGCCGAGTGGTTCGCGGCCATTTCCGCCGCCGAGACGGGAATCTTCCGCAAATACAAGATAGACAGCGTGGACATCGCCACCTCCGATGACTATGTCAAGCGCCTGATGATGTTTTTCAAGACAAAATGAAAGCTGCAATAAGACATACCGCGACAGCTCTCGCCGCCTGCGCGCTTCTTCTCGGCCTTACGGCCAATTCCGGCCTCCACCCGGTGACCGGTTCCTTCGTCGAGCAGCTGCAGAAGCGGGATTCCATCCTCATCGCGGACCAGCTCCGCTACGGCTTCAGCCTGCAGGATGTGGAGGAGGGCACCCGCATAGCCCTGCCCGACTGGTCCTCAGCCCTGAAGGACACTCTGACGATGGTGGAGAACTGGAAACTCGACACGCTGAAAGTGAAGGGCCGCGAGAGTTCCCGCAAATACGACATCCGGGGCTATATGATACTCGCCCCTTTCGAGGCCGGAGAATACCATCTTCCGCAGATAACTCTCGAACGCACTGCTCCGGGGGGCGCGGTGGACACCCTGATTTTCGACGCTCAGACCCTGACGGTCACCACACTGCCGGTGGATACGGCCACATTCGTGATTCACGACATCAAGGGACAGATACGCTATCCGCTGACATTCCGGGAACTGATTCCCTACATTCTGGGCTTCCTGCTGCTGGCCGGCATCGTGGCCGGGCTCACGCTCCTGATACTGCGCCGCCGCAGAAACAGACTCGCGCAGACACGCGGCGAACCCGCCTACATCGTGGCGCTCCGCGCTCTGGACAAGTTCAGAGGCGACAAATACTGGGCTCCCGATAAGCAGAAGTCATACTATTCGGGCCTGACCGACACACTGCGCGAATACATCGCGGCAACCTTCGGGATAGATGCCAGAGAGATGACCACCGCCGAGATTTTCGCGGCTCTCAAAGGCAGGGAGCACATCAGCTCCGACATATATGACGAAACCCGCTCGCTCTTCGAACTCGCGGACTTCGTCAAATTCGCCAAGCACACGGCGGACGAGCAGGAGAACGCCCGGGCCTTGCCCGCGGCCGTGCGCTTCGTCACCTCGACATATCAGTCCATAATGGACGAGGAAGCCGCTTCGGCGGAGAAACAGAAAGCTGAAAAGGAGGCCTGAAATGTTTTTCGAATACCCCAAACTTCTCTGGCTTCTCGTCCTGCCGCTGCTGCTGATTCTTAACTATATAAGAATCGAGCTCACCGACCGCAGGCCCCACCTGCGCGTCCCGGTGCTCGAGCAGTGGCGCAGCGGAGGCCGCACCCCTCTCGCAGTGCTCCGGCACCTGCCGTTCATCCTCAGGATAGCGGCTCTGTCGCTCATCATAGTGGCTCTCGCACGTCCGCGTTCTTCCACTCAGACGGACAAGATAGAGTCGGAAGGCATAGACATAGTACTCACTATGGACGTGTCCACCAGTATGCTTGCCCGGGACTTCAATCCGGACCGCATAAGCGCCGCCAAAGACATCGCCATCGAATTCATCTCCCAGAGGCCTTCGGACCGCATCGGCATCGTGGTGTTCGCCGGGGAGAGCTACACCCAGTGCCCTCTCACCACCGACAGGGCCACTCTCATAAACCTTATGAAGGAAGTCCAGACCGACCTCATCGAGGACGGTACGGCAATCGGCAACGGTCTGGCCACCGCAGTGGCCCGTATGAAGGATTCCGATGCCAAGAGCCGCGTGGTCATCCTGCTTACCGACGGCGTGAACAACCGGGGTGAGATCTCTCCGCAGACCGCCGCCGAGATCGCGAAGACCTATGGCATCAGAGTCTATACCATCGGTGTGGGAGCCAACGGAACCGCCCCGTATCCGGTTATGACCCCTTGGGGCGTGCAGCTTCAGGATGTGAGGGTCGAGATCGACGAAGCCCTCCTTCAGGATATCGCCCGGACTACAGGCGGGCGGTATTTCCGTGCCACGGACAATACCAAACTCTCCGAAATTTACAGCGAGATAAACAGGATGGAGAAGGCCCGCACCACCATAGACAGTTTCCCTGTCTATACGGAACTTTTCGACCGCTTCGGCCTCGCGGCGCTGCTGTGCCTGCTTCTGGAGATGCTTCTGAGGGCATTTTTCCGCCCGCTGCCGTAAACCGTAAAGATTTTCGAACAATGCTGTATTTCGCAAATAGTCAGTTTCTTTATCTGCTGCTGCTCGTTCCCGTGCCGCTCATAGTCTATGCTCTGCTGTGCAGGCTGCGCCGCCGCAGGCTCCGCTGTTTCGGGGACGAAGATGCGGTAAACGCTCTTATGCCTTCCCGCTCCGCCGCAAAGCCTTGGGTGAGAGTCGTGTTCTTCTGCATAGCTTCAGCCTTTTTCGTCATAGGGCTTTCGCGCCCTCTTATCGGAGCGAAACTCAAGGAGCACGAATCCAAGGGCGCTGAGCTAATGATATGCCTGGACGTGTCGAACTCTATGCTTGCCGAGGACTATTCCCCCTGCCGTCTGGACAGGGCCAAGCTCGCCATCTCACGCATAGTGGACAAGCTCCAGGGAGACCGTATCGGGCTTATCCTCTTCGCCGGAACCTCCTTCGTGCAGCTGCCCATCACCACTGACTATGTCTCCGCTAAAATGTTCCTCAGCAGCGTGAACACTGATTCCGTGCCGGTCCAGGGAACTGCCATAGGAGACGCGCTCACGCTGGCCGCCAAGAGTTTCAGCGCCCAGAGCGAGAAGAGCCGCGCCATCATAGTCATCACCGACGGCGAGAATCACGAGGACGACGCCGTGGAAGCGGCCAAGCAGATCGCCTCCACCGGGGTGCGCATCTACACCATAGGCGTAGGTTCCCTCCAGGGCCAGCCGATACCCAAGAACGGGGAGCTTCTCAAGGACAGGGACGGGAACATCGTAGTCACCCGCCTGGACGAGGACACGCTGCGCAGGATAGCCCGGGAGGGCGGCGGCGCCTACGTGCACGCGGGCAATGAAGAATTCGGCCTCAACCCTATCGTCGAAGACATAAAGAAGATGGAGGCCGAGAGGTTCAGTTCCGTCGTATTCGAGGAATACGACGAACAATATATGTACTTTTTCGCCGCTGCCCTCTTCTTCCTGATGCTCGAAATGCTGATAGGGGAAAGAAAGTCGCGCGTAAAACTGTTCGGATGATGAAAAGGTTTACAGTCATACTTCTGGCATTGACCCTCTCCGCAGGCCTTCAGGCCCAGACGGACCGCAGCGAGGTGCGTGCGGGGAACCGCAAGTTCCGCAAGGGCGACTACAAGAATGCCGAAATCGATTACAGAAAGGCTCTGGTGAAGGACTCCCTTTCGGTGGCCGGCTGCTATAATCTCGCTTCGACCCTCTATAGAATGGAGGATTGGGACGGGGCTCAGAAGGCTCTGGAGCCGGTGAAGGAGAGCATTTCCGGAACCCCGGACGAAGCGGCCTACCGGTATAACGCCGGTGACGTGGCTCTGCAGAAAAAGGATTATGCTGCGGCGGCGGAGGCTTTCAAGCAGTCACTGCTCAAGAATCCCGGCGATCTGGACGCGAAGGAGAACTACATCTACGCCAAGCTGATGATGCAGAATCAGCAGAATGGAGGCGGGCAGAATAACCAGGACCAGAACCAGGACCAGGAC
>JAUMVX010000056.1 GCA_030529945.1 Bacteroidia bacterium
GCCTCGCTTCGGATGCCGAGTTCCTCGACGAGACCATCGTTGTGGCGTATGGTACGGCAACCAAGAGCTCATTCACGGGTTCTGCGGCGGTAGTCAAGAGCGAGTCCATAGAAAAGAAAATCGCCACAAATGTGACAAGCGCTCTCGCGGGCACCACCCCGGGAGTTCAAATGATTTCGTCTTCCGGCGACCCTACCGGCAACTCCTCCACTCTCAGAATTCGCGGTATAGGCTCTATGAGCGCAAACAACAACCCGCTCATCGTAGTGGACGGCGTGCCTTATGAAGGAGCCATCTCGGACATCAACCCGACTGACGTGGAGTCGCTATCCGTATTGAAGGACGCTGCGGCTTCCGCTATCTACGGACACCGCGGAGCCAACGGCGTGGTGCTTATCACCACCAAGAAAGGAAAATCCGGAGAGGCCACGGTGAAGGTTGATACGAAATGTGGAGTCAACTCACGTCTCATCCCTCAGTATGACGTTATCGATGACCCGGCACAGTACTATGAGACCTGGTACAAGATGATGTACAACTCATACTATTACGCAGGACACACCGTGGCGGAAAGCTATGCCTATGCTGACAAGTACCTCCTCGACCAGAACAACGGCGGTCTCGGCTATCTGGTGTACACGATACCGGAAGGGCAGAAGCTCGTGGGAACGAATTTCAAGCTTAACCCTAACGCCACTCTCGGCTACAGCGACGGCGAATACTACTACACGCCTGACAACTGGTATGAAGAAGCATACCACAAGTCCTTGCGTCAGGAGTACAATGTCTCCATCAGCGGAGCCACCGACAGATTCACCTACTACGCCAGCGCGGGATACCTTGACGACGGCGGTATGGTCGACAATTCCCAATACAAGCGTTACACGGGACGCGTGAACGCCGAATATCAGGTGAAACCTTGGTTCAGAATGATCACCAATATGAGCTTCTCGCAGTCTGATTCCCAGATAGCGTCCTACTCAAGCACTTTCGGTTCCTCCGGCAACATCTTCTACATCGTTAACAACATCGCTCCTATCTATCCGCTTTATGTGCGTGATGCCGAGGGCAACATTATGACAGAAGGCGGCAGAACCATTTATGATGCAAACCAGACGAACTTCACACGTCCGAGCTTCGTCGGAAACGCCGTGCGCAACAACGAGAATGACGACTACAACTCTCTCGCAGACGTTCTTACAGGCAAGTGGGGTGTCGTCCTCACCCCGGTGAAAGGCCTCACGCTTTCGGCCAATCTCGGCTTCACCTCCGACAACACCAGAGCCACCTATCTCTACAGCCAATTCGGTTCCTCGAGCGGTACTGACGGTGCAGCCCATGTGGACCACAGCAGAATGTTCACGACCAACCAGCAGTACCTTGCCGAGTACAAGACCGGTTTCGGAGACGGCCACAGCCTCGATATCCTTGCGGGCTACGAGCAGTACAACAGGAAGTCTCAATATCTTTCGGGTTATAATGACCATCTGTTCAACCCGATCGTAGGCGAGCTCAGCAATGCAGACGGAACCAAGAGCAAGACTTTGTCTTCCTACACCAACAGATATATGACACAGGGCTTCCTCACCCGCGTACAGTATGACTATGACGGAAAGTATTTCGCAAGCGCATCCTACCGCCGCGATGCTTCGTCACGTTTCGCGAAGGGACACCGCTGGGGCAACTTCTGGTCAGTAGGCGGAGCCTGGCTTCTGAACAAAGAAAACTTCCTGAGCGGCATAAGCTGGGTCGATCTTCTGAAACTCAAGGTCAGCTACGGTATGCAGGGTAACGACAACCTCGGAGGTCTCTATCCATATGCAGACCAGTACACGCACTCCTATAACGAAGAGACGGGAGCGTATTCCATCACCCTTGCCTACAAAGGCAATGAAGATCTTACCTGGGAAACCTCCAAGTCATTCAATATAGGTACTGAATTCGAACTCTTCGACGGACGCCTCAACGGAGACTTCGAAGTTTTCGCCCGCAAGACGGAGGATCTGCTCTATTCCAAGAACGTTCCTCTTTCCGCAGGCAACCCTACCGGTTACGTCCCGGTCAATGTAGGTTCCATTATGAACAAGGGTTACGAACTCACTCTCGACGGTTCGATCATCAAGACAAGAAACATCGACTGGACCTGGAACATCAACCTCAGCCACTACAAGAACGAGATTCTGTCGCTTGATGAAAGCGTATCCGAGGAAGGCATCAAGGGAGGCAACTACATCTACAAGGTGGGCGGTTCCCTCTACGAAGCCTATATGCGCAAGTACGCCGGCGTGGACAAGGAGAACGGCAAGGCTCTCTATTATTATGACTATGAGGATGAAAACGGCGAGACAGTCACCGGCACCACTTCTGTCTTCAGCAAGGCCACCCAGTATGAACTCGGAAGCGTGCTTCCTAAACTCTACGGCGGTTTCGGAACAGGAGTCAATGCGTTCGGCTTCGACTTCTCAGTACAGTTCTCGTATCAGCTCGGCGGCAGATATTATGATGGAACTTATCAGGCATTGATGCACACTCAGAGCGCGGCCGGACAGGCTTGGCATAAGGATGCTCTCAAGGCCTGGACACCCGAGAACACGGATACGGACGTTCCGCGCCTTGACGGAGATATTCAGGTAGCCCAGACAGCCGTAGACCGCTTTATGATCAGTTCCAACTATCTTAGCATAAACAACGTGACTCTCGGATACACCTTCCCTTCCAAGATAACCGGCAAACTCAAGCTCTCGGGCCTGAGAATCTACGTAGCCGGTGAAAACCTCGCGGTCTTCTCCGCCCGTAAGGGTGTGGACCCACGCTATTCGATGGGTCTGGGAAGCTACACTTCGGGTTCCGGCCTCAACAGCGGCGCCTACAGTACCCTGCGTAATATCACAGGGGGTATAACTCTTACGTTCTAACAATTAAAGAGACAAGGAATATGAAATACAGCAAAATCTTCTATCTGGCATTGGCAGGACTTGCGTCCGCCGCTTGTACCGATATGGATGATATCGTGCCTGAAAGCGGCACGATGCTCGCCACGCAGGTCAAGGAGACTAACGTTATCGCTCCTACCCGCGCCGAGGCTTCCTTCACCGGGCTGTTCACACAGATCGGAAAGCCATACTCTATGGGCTATAGTAAACCGGATGACTGGGGATTCCTTATGATGGGCTTCTGCAACGACCTCGAAAGTGCGGATGCGATTATACCCGATTCCGGCTACAACTGGTTCTCTGTCTGCGGAGAGTACTCCTCCAGAAACGCGAACTACCGTAATCCGTACATCCGCTACCGTGCTCCTTATAAGCTGATTGCGGACGTGAACACTTTCGTGTCCTCCTATCCGGAAGATGTGACCGAACAGAGCGCCATTTATATGATCGCCCAGGCGAGAGCGCTCCGGGCCTATGCCTATATGCAGCTGGCCCCGGCATTCCAGTTCAGCTACACCACGGCCGGCGACAAACCTTGCGTTCCGATCGTCACTGAGGCCACGGTGGATTTCACAAACAATCCTCGCGCTACAGTCAAGGAAGTCTATGAACTGATTATGTCAGACCTCGACTATGCGGTGGAGAATCTCGCGGGTTATGCAAGACAGACGAAAGCCAATATCGACCAGAACGTGGCTTATGGTCTCCGCGCTCGCGCCAATCTGAATATGGCCAACTATGCTGCCGCAGCATCCGATGCGGAGAAAGCAGCCCAGGGTTATACTCCGGCATCCATCGCCGAAGTTTCCAAGCCGTCGTTTATGGACATCAGCGAGCATAACTGGATTTGGGGTTACGATATGACCGCAGACCTTGCGCAAATAGGTCTTTCCGCGACCTCGTCTTCCTGGCTCCGCTCATTCTCGGGCAATTCTTATTCCGCTGCCTGTCAGTGCTATACTCTGATCAACAAACTTCTCTATGACAAGATTACAGCAGGTGATGTACGCAAGGGATGGTGGGTGGATGAGAATCTCGAGTCTCCGCTTCTCGACGGTCTGACCTGGCTCGTGGACGGCGCGGCCAAGGGCGATGTCGCCAATCTTGAGATTGATAATGTAAAGATGGCTTTCCTTCCTTACACCAATGTCAAGTTCGGCTGCAACACCATCGGAACCGTGACCAATGACGAAGATTCCCCTCTTATGAGAGTCGAAGAGATGATTCTCATCCAGGCGGAAGGCTATGCCAAGAGCGGTAACGAGTCCAAGGCCATCGACATCCTCTCCAACTTCGTCAAGACTTACAGGGAGCCTGACTACTCCGTGGATGAGAGAGGCCTTTCTCTTGCCGACGAAATCTGGTTCCAGCGCCGTGTCGAACTCTGGGGCGAAGGCTTCGGCATCTATGACACCAAGCGTCTGAACAAGCCTATGGTTCGTTTCCACGATAACGAAAGCAGCACAAACCAGCCGAGTGCGTTCTGCTTCAATATGGCGGCTGATGACGGATGGCTTCTTATGAGATTCCCTCAGGGTGAGATGGACACCAACTTCGGCATTGTCGACAATACCGACGGACAGCTCCCGGTTATGGGTCAGAACCCTTCTCTTCGTGATGGCGTAACAGATTAATTTAAAAGATATTATATTATGAAAAATATATTTAGGACAATGTTCTGCCTTGCAGCCGCCTCCACCGTTCTTTTCTCCTGTCAGGAGAATGAGCCTTACGAGTGGGCGGAGGGAGATGTCGCCGGATGCTACGGCGTTTATTTCCCTGCACAGGAGGCTTCCGGTTCGCACTCTCTCGATCCGACGCAGGATCCGGTAGCGACATTCACGGTGAAGCGAACAAATACTGACGGCGCCATCACCGTACCTGTGGTGGCTACATATTCCGAGGACGGAATATTCACTATGACTCCCGTACAGTTCGAGAACGGGCAGTCCGAGACGACTTTCACCCTTTCTTTCCCCGGAGCTGTCGCTGGAACGACCTATAAAGCCAGCTTCGAAATACAGGATCCGCAGTATGCCTCAAAGTATAACAGCAATCCGATAGCTTTAGACTACACTGTTCTTATCGAGAAGTGGAATTCCATCGGTAAGGGAATGTGGAGGGATGACTTTGTGACTTCTTTGTTTAAAGTCGAAAATGTGGAGTATGAAGTAGAGATTCTTGAAAACGAAATGACCCCGGGATTCTATCGTGTCGTGTACCCTTACGATTCGAAGTATCCATATAACGGAGATGGTGATTGGAACTCGTCACAGACATACTATTTCGAGATACACGCCGAAAAACCTAATCAGGTTTGGATACCTGTTCAAAACTCAGGTATGAATTGGGGATACGGATATATGTGGATGGGCAGTTATGCCGGTTATCAGATTGTTAATAAGGGGAAGTCATTAGCTGACGTGGCGGATTATTTGGGCAAATTGGAGAAAGGTGTTATCACATTCCCTACTAAAAGCCTTTTGTTCGGAATGGAGGACTATAATGACTTTGCTCTATATTATGCCAACACTAATGGTATGTTTAGGCTTTGTCTTCCAGGCGCTGTGCTTACAGACTGGTCTATAAAGGTAGAGGCCGGTGAAACCTCAGAGGGAGTGATGCCAGTGGCACTTAAGCTCGGAGCGGATGTGGCCAAGGTCAAATACGCTGTCTATGACGGTTCCCTCAGCGCCACTCAGATCTCCAATAAGGTCGCGGCCATAACTGACGGTTCCGAAACCAACGTCTCTGAATATGTCCCTGTGGAAGGTGACAATATCATCGGGGTCACTCTCGAGAAAACAGGAGTTTACACATTGGTGGCGGTGACATTCGATGCCTCTGGTAAGGCTCACGAGTCGGCAAGCGTCGAGTTCGATTATGTTGCGAAGGGCGATGAGGTTCCGGTGAACATCAACTGCGGTATCGCCGCGACCGACAAGTACACGCCGGAAGGCTATACTTCCGAGAACAGCCTCGAATACTACATCTACGGAAAGGACCTCAAGGATGTCAAAGTCGGCATCTATTCACAGGCCGATATGAGTGACGTGCAGGCCTGTGTAAAAGACTTGAAAGAAAGCAAGAGTGTTTCCAGTTCCGTTCTGGCGGAAATCAACGACAAGGGCGTGACCGACATCGCCACCAACTTGAGTCCGGGTACCACCTATTCTCTGCTCGTCTGGGCTAGCAACGGGTACGAAAGCACCATCGTTTCCGCCTCCACCACCACGAATGGCGACCCTCTCCCTGTCTATATGAAGTACACCTACGCGAGCTATGCCGAAGAGTTCGAACCTAAGAGCGCGTCCGTTCTGTATGGCACCTACAACCTTTATGGTATCGATGCCTACGGCAAGCTCGGGATGAGAGAGTATCTCGGGAAAGCAGTAATCGCCGACTCCGCCACTCCTAATGAGGGTCCGGATGAGGATGGTTACTACGATGAGTTCATCACCATCAAGGGTCTCGGCGGCCCTGCCTGTGTGGAGGCTAAAGTGGATGACACGATGGAATTCGACCTCTATGCCGGATGTTTCTACAATGCGGCTGAGACAACCGTGGACGGGAAAACGGAAACATATACCTTGGCTCTTGGTAACGGCAAGTTCTATAACGCCACGTATGTCACATATGGCATCCCTGTTCTCGACGGCTACTACGCCATAGTCTCCACCTCGAAGTACTATTCCAGCTATAACTTCAGCGGCTACGGCTTCTATAATTCCGATGTGGATGCGCAGTACATTTTCGCTGCATATTACGATTACCTGCTCGTCGACCCGGCAAAGGATGACAACGGACTCGCTCCGAAGGCGGCTGCAGCCAGACTTGCCAAGATTAAGAAGGCTCTTGTGGATGCTTCTGCACAGGGTCTGGACGGCAAGGAGGCCATTAGGAAAGCTCTCGAGAGCTGCGCTCCTGAAAATCTCTTCCGCCCTGCAGGCATCGAGGCGGAATGGGAAGGCATCAGTGTTCCTGTCAGGACTGTTGCTGCAAACGCAGCCTGTCTTACGAAATCAGGAAAAGATATGAAGCTCTCTTCGGAACTCATTTCTCTTAAATAAGCAATTACTGACTGATGCGGAGGTCCGGTAGTAAAGTGCCGGACCTTTGTGTCAGTTAATAGTCATCAATCTCAGCTATAATCCCGATGAGGAAACAAATATCGACATTGCCGCTTGCCGGCATCTTAACCATTTTGATTGCAGGATGTTCCAAGGCGGATATCGGACCTCTGACTCCGGCCGCAGAGATTAAGGACTGTACTCATAAGATAATAAACACGCCGGAGCATTCTGCAGAGAACTCGCTTCTGCTGTCTTTCGAGCAGGCCCCCGGTGAAGCCGTGATGGATTCTCTGAGGGCCTGCGGCATCGTCAGTCTCGAACGCCTGTTCGAATCCGTACCGGGGAACGAGGCGAACGAAAAGGAGTTCGGACTGGAGAAGTGGTACAAGGCCGGATTGGACGCGTCAGCGGCCGTGGAGAAAGTCGCGGAGCGTGCTTCGAAGCTGTCTGCGGTAAGTCTTGTCGAATACGATATGCTCTTCGAGAAAGCTTCGGACGGCATCTCCTATCCTTATACGGGGCCTTACAGTCCCGAGACGAGAGCGACCGGATCCCTTTTCAACGACCCTCTCTTGGGCGACCAGTGGAATTATAAGAACGGCGGCAAGAAGACTGTCTCACAGGACTGCTATGCCGGTGCAGACATCAATGTCTATGATGTCTGGGCTTCTCTGACGGCCGGAGACAATTCAATCATTGTCGCGGTCGTGGATGAAGGCGTGAAATATACTCATCCTGACCTCGCGCCCAATATGTGGACGGACGCGAACGGAAAGCACGGCTACAATTTTGTGGATGCCGGAGGGGAGCTTTCTTGGGATAAGGAAGGCGATACAGGGCACGGGACGCATTGTGCGGGCGTGATAGCGGCGGTGAACAATAACGGGGTCGGGATTTCCGGCGTGGCCGGAGGTAGCGGCAACGGGGATGGAGTCAAGATTATGTCCTGTCAGATTTATAGCGGCAACGGAGGAGGTACGGCTTCCACTATCGCGCGGGCCATCAAATATGCCGCAGACCACGGAGCCTCCATCATCTCCTGCTCATTCGGATATACCGGCGGGGCCTTCAAGTCCGACGGTTCATACAAGAAATACTGCGGAGTCGAATATGAAGCCTTGCACTACTTCGAGTCCCGGCAGAATAATAAGGCGGTGAGCGGCGGAATCGCCATCTTCGCTTCCGGCAACGATGCACTGCCGTATGCCACATATCCCGGTGCTCTTGCGGATGTCATAAGCGTGTCCGCGTTCGGGCCGGATTATCTGCCGACGTATTATACGAATTACGGTCCCGGATGCAATGTCGTGGCCCCCGGCGGCGAGTACTATCATCGATCTTCTTCGGGAGGAGTCTCGGGAACAAGTATGATTCTGTCCACTGTCCCGAGTGAAATCTCGAAAGCTGACTATGCGTATATGCAGGGCACGTCGATGGCCTGCCCGCACGTCTCGGGAATAGCAGCGCTCGCTCTCTCATACGCGTTGAAACTCGGTCACACTTACACCCTCGATGAGTTCAAGCAGATGATAGTCACTTCCACCAATGATTTCGAAACCAGGCTTAATGCCGTGGGCACCAAAACTCTGCTGAACGGAAAGACTCTGCAGCTGTACAATTACCGTAATATGATGGGAGAGGGGTCGATAGATGCTTGGAAACTTATGATGAAAATCGAGGGGATACCGAGCATAGTCGTGAAGGCCGGGGAAGAGCAGTTTGTGGACATATCTTCCTATTTCGGGACAGCCTCCATCAATCTGACTTATCTGGGAGTGGAGGTTCTGGGTAATGGGACTGAATCTCTGGGGCTGGATACGCAGCCGTATATGAAATACGGCAAGCTTGTCATCCATCCGACCAAGTCCGGAGCCTGCAAAGTCCGTATAACGGCGGTCGGCGGAGGTTCTGAGCTCGGCGGGGAAGATTCGATAGGCGGAATGAAGGTGTCTCAGGACATTTCCATCATCTCAAGAAATCTCAAATCAAGGAATGGAGGATGGTTATGATGAAGATAAAGACAATAGCATCGGCTTTGGCCGTTCTGCTGATTTCCGTTTCCTGCGGCAAGAAAGAGAAGCCGCTGGACATTACCGGAGAATGGAATCTGGTGGCACTGGAGACCAGAGCCGCCTCCATAGGTGACCAGACTGTGGACGTGTATATTTCTTTTGTGTCAGGAGGAGGCTTCGAGATGTATCAGATGCTCGGCACCGGCAGATACCGCAAGTATTCCGGGACCTGGACTCTGACCGGCAAGACTCTGACCGGCAAATATTCGGACGGAACTCAATGGGGGTCCTCATATGAGGTGCAGAAGGAAGATGATATGATGACGCTCTCTTCCGCTTCTGGGGAGACCGGGACATATAAAAAATCATCCATCCCCGCCTCGGTCAGAAGCGATGCCATCTGAAAGATGATGCTGCGGAAGTAAAGACTTAGAATAGCAGAATTCGCCATCGCGGATATGACTTCAGTGATGATGAAAAAATAAGCTGCTTCCGCAGCTATGCATTGTTGTACATCCTGTTAATCCAGAGACGGAGGAACTTGTCCGGAATCGAGTATTCTTTTTTCTCTATCAGGAGAAGGTCTTCTTTCAGCAGTTTTCTGATGGCAGCGTTGACGGTGCTTGCGGTGCGAAGGCAATGCCTCTCTATGAAGGCTGTCGTGTTGACGCTTCTTAAAGGTTCTTCCGCTGCGATGGCCGCTAAAACCCTCTTCTGATTTTCGCTGAGAGTCGAGAATATCTCGGAAAATTGCACTTCATTCATCATAAGGATGTCGTCCAGCACGTCATAAATGGTCTGCACACTGCACTCGCCGCCTTCCGGGACTGAAGCAAAAGCCTCGTTGAATGTCCGCTGCATATAGAATGTGTAGCCGCAGAATAGATTGTAGACATACTCGACCACAGATGTTTCAATATGCTTGCCGTACCCGCCGAACTGCTTTGACACGAATTCGGAATAGACATTCATAGCTATCGCTCTCAGTTCCAGCGGATCGGCGCTTTTGTAGAACGGGCGAGCCGGTGACTGGAACATCTCGTTCATTATGACCTGCTTGCTGCCCGCGAAGATAAAATGGCAGTTTCTCAGTTTCTGGATATATCCACGAAGCAAAGCTTCAATATTTTTTTCCTCATATTCGACAATCTGCTGAAACTCGTCTATCGCGACAATGCAAGGCTTGCCGGCATTGTCAAGATATGTAAAAATCTCTTCAAGAGTGTATTCCGGCCGTTGGATATCGCTAAGTCCGATGCCGAACGACGGCTGACCCGTCACCGGGTCATACGTAATTTTGCCTTGCAGAGACTTGAGCATTGACACAAGGCCGTCCAGTACCTGCCCGCCTTTTGACTTCAGAGCACTGAAAATCTCCTTGCCGAAAAAGTAGGTAAACTCACGGAGGCTTGTGGTGTGCAGAATATCAATAAAAAAGGTATAGTACTCCTTCTGTATCTGCCTGTCGCTGAACGTATGGTGTATCAGACCTGTCTTGCCCATTCTGCGGGGTGAAAATAGCACCACATCATTACCGTTCAGCAATGATTTTTTCAGTCTGTGAGTTTCGCGTTCCCTGTCACAGAACAGTTCGGCAGGGATTTCCCCCCGAGTAATGAAAGGATTTACAAGCTGCTTCATATCTTAAACCTTTCCGCAAAGATAATTATTCGATTTGGATTATCCAAATTGGATAATATTCTCTTCAAGGCTACTGCTTCCATCCGAAGGCGGAAGGCGTCTATAACCCGTTCAGCCTGCTCAACCCCGTCCCGCTTCTCTATCAGAGCGGCTATCTGACCATCAAGGGGTTCGACCCTAATGACAATCTCTACCATCTCGGCTTCCCGAACCTTGAGGTGCGGCACGGCTTTCTGAACTTCCTGATGCCGTACTACGCGCCCATCGGGCCCGAGTCTCCGATGATGCTCATCTCGCGTATGACCAGAGATGTCCGCGCAGGCAAGCCGGAAGACTTTATGACGCGCCTCGACGCCCTCTTCTCCAGAACGAGCTACCAGATACAAGGCGACTGCGAGAGGCCCGGAAAGCAGATGGGCCGCGTCCAAACGGCTCTTCGTATACCTCACTTCCACACCTGCCGAGAGGTAGTCCAGAAAACGCCAACTCGCGCCGAAGGTTGCCTCCGAAATCTTTTGGTAAACTACTTTGGGGACTGACTTTCAGCCGGAAGTACCGGCCAATCGGTCTGCCTTCAGTTCCAACACCTCGTCCTCGGTCAAGCCGGTGTATCTGGACACAATGACGACATCCAGCCCGTCCGCCAGCATATTGACTGCAACGGTCTTGGCTTTATTTACCTCGCCCTCAGCTTTACCCTCCGCCTTTCCTTCCGCCTTACCCTTAGCCATCCCTTCAGCCTTGCCCTTTGCCTCACCTTTTGCTTCACCCTGCCGGAAAGCATAATCGCATTTCGCGGCTATGTCACGCTCTG
>JAUMVX010000057.1 GCA_030529945.1 Bacteroidia bacterium
TGGTTTCAAAGCCCTCAAACGAGTCCCGTCAGCAGGCTCGAAAAGACCATTTTCAACCCTTTTTGCTGACCATTTTTCAAACAATTAACTTAACACCCTACTAAATTATAATCAAGTTATGGCAAAAGGTTTCGGAAACACTTGGTGGGGAAGCAGATGGCTGCTTTCGCTGACACACATCGACTATGAGAACAGAATCCCTCGCGGGGCCACGTACGCCCGTGCGGGAGCGGTGAGGGATGTCAAGGTGAACGGGAATGTCATCACCGCGAAGGTCAGCGGACGAAGGCCTCGGCCGTATTCCGTAACCATCATCGTTCCGCCTTTCTTTCCCGAGGATGTAGATAAACTCATTCAGGGGATTATGGCACAGCCGGGCATCGTCTCGAAACTGCTTAAGCACGAACTGGATCCCGGGGTTATGGACATCGCCTCGGAATGCGGTCTGAAGATATTCCCGGAGAAATGGACAGATTTCAAGATGCAGTGCAACTGTCCGGACTGGGCCGTTCCGTGCAAGCATCTGGCGGCGGTCATCTATATGATGAGCCGGGAAATAGACAACAACCCGTTCCTTGTGTTCAAAATCCATAATGTGGACCTGCTTGAGGAATTGAAGAAGCGTGGATTGACGGTGGACGAGGCCGCGAAGACGGCCGCCGTGCCGTCCGTCAAGGACGCCTTCGAGCTGCGGAAATCCGCCAAGGACGCAAGCAGGGAGGCTCCCGAATTCCGAAGAGTCGACTTTTCGCACCTGTCTGACAGACTGGATGTCCTTCTGATGCTGCTTCCGCCCGACCCCACCTTCGATCTGAACGGCGATTTCAAAGAACAATTCTCATCACAGATGCGCAGAATACGTGACAATGCGGCCAAGTACTTCGAGGGGAAACTCACTCCGGAGAGGCTTTTCCCTCCTCAGAATCTTGCCGGCGAGGATTCTGAATATGCTCTCTCGCGCGATTCCGCCGTGGCGCTGGAATCCGGGGGGGCGCTGGATTGGAAGCTGTACTGTTCACCGGAGGGGAAGGAGTACGCGGAAGCTGACGAGAATGCCATCCTTCGTGAGATCACCGGAATCAATCCGGATTTCATTCCCGACTATTCCCCGAGCGTTGCAGCCCTGCATCAGGGCTTTCTGGCTTCGATGCACCTGATGGCGAACGGGGATATCGCTCCGCAGATTGTCCGCCTGGCGGGCGGAGATTATGCCGTGAGATGGACTCCTTGCATCGTGGACCCGGAGGTGACGGCAATGATCGAATGTCTGGATGCGATTGTCCCCGACACGATGATCCGGTTCAAGGTCGGGAAGTCCTGCAAGTACGTGGGGAACAAGGCGGAGGCGCTGCTCTCCTACCTTCTGGGCAAACTCGTTCCCGAACTCAGTCCGGCCTCGCACAGGCCGCTTACGGGGATTTTCTTTGACAGCGGACATTATGCCTTCGACAGGCCGGGCGAACGGGAGATTCCGGGTAGTGTCGCCGCCTGGCTGTCGTCATATTCAATACGCCGGTCCCGTTATACGCCGGTGCTGACGGTCAATGAGAATGTGAACGGGATGTTCTATCTGAATCTCGGGGTCGAAGACTGCGAGGCTCCGGAGAAGGGAACCGTCTCTCTGTCAGACATCCTTTCCGAAGATGAGTTCGCCACGTCGCGGCTTGCGGTCCTGAAGTCATTCACGGATCTTTCCGTCATCATTCCGGAGGTGAACAACTATATCGCCTGCCGGGGTTCACGCGCACTGAGGTACTCCGCTGATGAGTTCGTGCCGCTTCTGACCCAAATCATCCCGGCAATCAAGCTGCTCGGCATCAAGGTGTTCCTCCCGAAATCCCTTCAGAATCTGATCAGGCCGAAGCCGACATTACGGCTGAAGAAAAAAGACGGGGGTTCGCCGGCTTTCATCCGTCTCGCCGACCTGTTCGAGTTCGAGTGGGAAGTCGCCTTGGGGGACGAGGTGGTCTCGGCGGAGGAATTCCGCGGTCTTCTCGGCCAGGCCGGCAAGTTGCTGTGGTTCAAAGGACAGTACATCTACACTTCGGCGGAGGACCTGGAGAAGGTGAACAAGGCCATCGCCGGTATGGGAAAAGTCAGCCCGGGCGAGATGCTTCAGGCGGCCATTCTCGGAGAATATGATTCCGCCCCGATCATCCTTTCCGATGAAGCGAAGGAACTTATCGAAAGATTCACCAAGGAAGAGGAAATCCCTGTTCCGAAGGGAATCAAGGCGGAGCTGCGTCCTTACCAGAAACGGGGATATTCCTGGCTCTACCGGAATCTGCGGGTCGGTTTCGGCTCCATTCTGGCCGATGATATGGGTCTGGGCAAGACACTTCAGACCATAACCCTGCTCCAGAAGATGAAGGATGAGGGAGTGCTGAGGGAGAAGCCGGCACTTGTCGTCGTGCCTACGGGACTTCTCTCCAACTGGCAGGCTGAGATTTCACGCTTCGCGCCCGCACTCACCTCGTTCATCTATCACGGTACCGGCAGACAGAGACCGGAGGACCGCGTGGACATCCTGCTCACGACCTACGGGGTGCTCCGGTCTGATGTGAAGATGTTCGCAAAGGCCAAGTGGAGCGTGATGGTTATAGATGAGGCGCAGAATATAAAGAACCCGGCGACCATCCAGAGCAAGGCTGTCCGTTCCATTCCTGCCGACACGAAGATTGCACTCAGCGGCACCCCGGTCGAGAACCGTCTGACTGAATTCTGGAGCATTATGGACTATGCCAACAGCGGCTATTTCGGCAATATCAAATCTTTCAAGAAAGAATATGCCAACCCGATCCAGCTGTTCAACGACGAAGAGTGCGCCGCGAGGTTCCGTAAGGTAAGCTCCCCGTTTATGATGCGGAGGATGAAGACTGACAAGAGCGTCATCAGCGATCTGCCGGACAAGGTGGAAATCAATGAATATTCCGCCCTGTCCGCTGAGCAGGCCGCACTGTACCACAAGACTCTGGATGCCGCGATGGCGGAAATCGAGGGCAAGGACACCTCCGACAGCGCCGCACTGTTCGAAAGACAAGGCCTCATCCTTCAGATGATTCTGGCGCTGAAGCAGATATGCAATCATCCGGCGCAGTATCTGAAGAACGGGAATCTGTCTCCGTCGCTGTCGGGAAAGGTCGAGATGCTGCTGGACCGGCTGGACGGAATCGTTGACGCCGGCGAGAAAGTCCTGGTCTTCACCCAGTTCAGGGAGATGGGCGAGATGCTCGTGAAGTTTGTCGCCGAACGCACAGGCAAGGCACCGCTGTTCTATCACGGAGGATGTTCGGTCAAGCAGCGTGGCGAGATGGTGTCCCGTTTCCAGAACGGGAAGGAGGATAAGATATTCATCCTGTCATTGAAGGCCGCGGGGACCGGCCTGAATCTGACCGCAGCCTCGCACGTGATCCATTTCGATCTCTGGTGGAATCCCGCCGTGGAGGCACAGGCCACAGACCGTGCATACCGTATAGGGCAGAACAAGAACGTGATGGTTCACCGTTTCATCACCAAGGACACTTTCGAGGAGAAGATAGATGCGATGATCCAGCGCAAGAAACACCTTGCGGAGATGACCGTCTCTTCCGGCGAAAGCTGGATCGGCAAGCTCAGCAACAAGGAACTTCGCGACATTTTCGGGTAGTCCCGGAAGGCCGGCAATGACAAAAAGAGAGTGGCTGAGAAATGATTCTCAGCCACTCTTTTCTGTCGGGGTACAGTGACTCGAACACTGGACCCTCTGGTCCCAAACCAGATGCGCTAGCCAACTGCGCCACACCCCGAATATGTTTTTACCCCACTGACGGGACTGCAAATGTACGCCCTTTTCTGAAATTAAACAAATTTTTTCGAAAAATTTTCTTGAGCATAGTGGTTTACTTTGTTCCGTGTTTGGGACGCTGCAAAGATACCCTCTACTTTCCGCTCCAGTACTTTATCGTGAAGTTGAATACCATCGCAGCCTTTCCACGCACGAGGATATCCGCCTCCTCTCCGGTGACTTTACCTGTGATGGAGATGACTTTTATAGGGGAGAACCCCTTGATTCTCACATTGCTGAAACCCAGAATATTCCCGCCGGAATCCACGCTGAGGTCTCCCTCGAAGGACAGCCCCTTGAAAGTAAGAATCTGGAAATCGTGCATCCCTACACTTGCCATCCGCTCCTCAAGGGTGACTTCCAGCACCATACCGTCACGGGTTTCTTCCTTGCCGGCCACCGTGATGTGAGTGTGGCCGTCGAGTCTGACGGACTCCGGAGCCATATTAAAGGAGTCCCACCCTTCTGCCAGTCCGTCCGGCGCTCCCGCAAGCACAAGCGCCATAAAAAAAGCCAATATCCTTTTCATCTGTGCGAATACATTGATTCATAATACTTCTCATAATCTCCGGAAGTGATGTTCTCCATCCAGTCGCGGTTCTCGAGATACCATCTGACGGTCTTCTCTATACCCTGTTCAAACTGAAGTTCCGGCTCCCATCCCAGTTCGCTGCGGATTTTCGAAGAGTCGATGGCATAACGAAGGTCGTGCCCCGAGCGGTCGGCAACAAAAGAGATCAAGTGCAGGCTGAAGCCCTCCAGACGGTCCATCAGACGGTCCACGGTCTTGATCAGAAGTTTCACAAGGTCGATGTTCTTCCATTCGTTGCAGCCACCTATATTATATGTCTGCGCTACTCTTCCCTTGTGGAAAACCAGATCTATCGCACTCGCGTGGTCCTCCACGTAGAGCCAGTCGCGCACATTCTCTCCCCGCCCATAGACGGGAAGCGGCCTGCGCAGGCAGATATTGTTGATGAAAAGCGGAATGAGCTTCTCCGGAAACTGGTAGGGGCCGTAGTTGTTCGAGCAGTTCGTGACCGTCACCGGCAGCCCGTAAGTGTCGTGAAAGGCGCGGACGAAGTGGTCTGAAGAGGCCTTGGAGGCACTGTATGGGCTGTGTGGCTGATAAGCGGTCTCTTCAGTAAAGAAGTCATCCCCGAAAGGTCCGCCTCCGGAGCAGGCCCCGCCGTCAGCAGTCCCGGAGGGCTTCGTCAGAGCGAGCGCACCGTAAACCTCGTCAGTGGAGACGTGATGGAAGCGGCAGCGCGGGGCATTCTCCTCCTCTTCGGCGAGTCCGCCCATACGTCCGCTCCGCGTCCAATATTCCTTCGCCGCCTGCAGCAGGCTCAGTGTTCCGAGGACATTCGTCCGCGCAAAGCTGAACGGATCCGTGATGCTGCGGTCCACGTGACTCTCCGCAGCGAGATGGATGACCCCGTCTATGTCATAGCGGCTGAAAATTTCAGACACCCGCTCATAGTCGCAGATGTCCGCATATTCGAAACGGTAGTTCGGCTCATTCTCTATATCCTTGAGATTCGCGAGGTTGCCAGCATAGGTCAGCTTGTCGAGATTCACTATCGTGTATTCGGGGTAGCGCTTCACGAAGCGCCTTACCACGTGGCTGCCGATAAAGCCCGCTCCTCCTGTTATGAGTATATTTTTCATAGAAACTGTTTTCCGTGATTCCTAAAAAACTATTTCATCAACACCTGATAATCGCAAATGTAGCGTTTTCGGGGGATATTGAGGAAAAAGTGCCCGAAAAGTTGAAATTTGAAGCAGTATTTTTATCACTTTTGCATTAATCATACAGAAAGTTAAAAGAATGCGGCAAACGCTTCAGACAGACAGCAGACTCTCGGAAGAAGAACTGGTCAGGAGGGCTTCACGCGGCGACACCTCGGCGATGAGGTGCCTGTATGAGACGCATATACGTTACCTTACAGCCGTCTGTTCACGCTACATTGCCGATGACGACAGGGTCAGGGACATCCTCCAGGACAGTTTTACCAAGATTCTGACTTCGCTGGGCAGATTCAGCTACAGGGGAGAGAATTCTCTGAGGGCCTGGATGACAAGGATAGTGGTGAACGAGGCTCTGGGCTTTCTGAGACGCCAGTCCAAAGGCCGGATAGTGGATCTGGACGAGCGGGAGATGGATCTGCCGGAAGAGGAAAGCGACGACTGTCTCCACGATGTTCCGATGGATGTGATAATGAAAATGATACGGCAGCTCCCCGACGGCTACAGGACTGTCTTCAACCTCTATGTTTTCGGTGACTTGAGCCAGAACGAGATCTCCGGAATGCTGGGCATAGAACCCAAGACGGTCTCCTCACAGTTTTTCAGAGCCAAGGCCAGACTGCTGAAAATGATAAAAGATTATAAAAACGTAAACTCTTTACTATAATGGACGAATGGAATCTTAAACGGAGCCTGCGCGAAAAGGCCGAAAATTACGGGATGGACGCTCCGGAAGGTCTCTGGGAGGACATCGAGCGGAAGGTGAAAGGGCGCATCTTCATCCGCCGTTTCGCCGGAATCGGCGCTGCGGCGGCCGCAGTCGCAGTCCTGCTCGCAGGACTCGGCATAGGATTGTCGCGAATGAATCAGGAGCCGGATTCCCTCATAGCCGAGGTCCCTGTCTCCTCCTCACTCCCGGCCCGGGAAGAAGCTCATCTTTCCGCTATGACGTCGGAAGCGACCCCAGGAATATCCACAGAAGAGGAAAACTTGCGCAGACACAGCCGTAACACGTTCCGGACCGAGGCGGAGGGCAGAAGCGTGCCGGATGATAATACCGCACCGACCCTCTCTTCTGCACAAGACGGAGCCGAGATTTCTGATACCGGCGCAGAAGATGAATCACTGCCTGAAACCAACGCAGAAAAGGAACTCGTGTCTGAAGAGGGCAGCGGAAAGAGCGTTGCCGGAAAAGAGGCCGTCAGGCCTGCGCCTCAGCCGGAAAACGCCCGTCTGGAGGACAGCGAATACTACCGGGATGCCTTCAGAGAGGATAATCAGCGCCGCGCTCATCGCAGCGAAGGCCTTTCGCTGCGGCTTCTCACAGCAAACTCCGCAGGCGTTTCACTCACCGGGGGCGATGGAAGCCGTGTTTTTGCGGATACTCCCACAAGTGATTTCAGTTCTTCAGATGCTGCCGCTAACGGAGACATCACTTATTCGGGAGACAAGACGGAAGATATACTCATAGCCAACCTTAACGATAAGGTTTCCAATGATATCCATCATCACCAGCCTCTCACTTTCGCCGTGAGGGCCGCTTATCCGCTCACCGACCGCCTGTCCGTGGAAAGCGGGCTTGACTACACGCTTCTGCGTTCCGAATTCAACTATGGCGGGACCAAGGCCTATGAGCAGACCACGCAGACTCTCCATTATCTGGGCATTCCGCTCAATCTCAACTACAGGGCGCTGCGATACCGCAGACTGGACGTCGGCGTCTCCGTCGGAGTGACGGGAGAAAAATGCGTCTATGGCAAAGCCGTCAAGGACTTCGTGATGGGCAGTCATAAGGAACAGACGACCAATACTCTGTCCGTCAAGGGACTGCAGTGGTCGTCCGGAGCATCGCTCAGTCTGCAGTATAATCTGGCGCGGAACTTCGGACTCTTTATGGAGCCGGGACTCCGATACCGTTTCGGTACCGGAAGAAATGCCGAAGTGAAAAGCAGCTATACGGAAGACCCTCTCCGATTCAGCATTGCCGTCGGCGCGAAGATAATCCTGTAATCAGTATTTGAAACTGAACTCATCAAGATAGAGCACGGTGCCGTCCCCACCGGTGAAATAGTCGCCGTAGCGGCTGCCGGAAGCCACGATTACCACTACTGAAGGGCTACGGGAGTCGCGGTACTCTATAGGGATTTCGAACCGGGCGTAAGCGTCCATCCAGCTGTCGAAGGTCAGCTCGCCGTAGCCGATTATGGCAGGGTCATTCTCCGTATCGATGAACTGGTCTTTGGAGTTTATGACGTGGAAGCGTCCCTTCTCGTCCACCGCAGCACTCGGATGCTTGTCCCAGTCGGCGAGAATCACCTGTATCCTGCCGCAGTCCATTTTCCCGAGCATATCCTTATATGGGTCGGCTACCCTGTCGATCGTCACCGGCTGATAGCAGTAATAGCCCGTGAGCGCGGCGGGACGCTGCGTAAACGGCACGCCCCAGGCCAGATCCGCTCCAGAAAGGCCGGTCAGTCCGCAGAACTCGCCGGTGAAAAGGTTTCCGGCCGCGAATTTCAGCACCATAAACTGGCTGGCAAGCTTCACCGCCTTCTTCCCCTCGCCCGCAACAGCTACGAAGGTCTCTTCGGGTTCAGTGGTGTTCTTGCCGAGGAAGCCGGCAGTGCCCTCGTTCGAAGTGGCCCAGACGAGCCTCTGCTCATCGGAGGCGCTCTCCGCGAAAGGCATCCAGGCATTCCCGGAAAGCGACCAGAAGTCGAAGCTCATATTGTAGAGCTGCCGGCCAGTTTCTTCCTGCTCCCCGTCTTCGCCGCCTTTCTCCGCTACGGACGCGATGATCTTCCATTCGTAGTCGCGGTAGTTGCTGAGCGTGACGCGAAGCGTGTCGCTGAGGTCCACCACGCTCCCCACTCCAAGCTGCGGCGTTGCGGTAGAAACATTGGCCGTATAGGCCAATTCGGTAATGGTGAGCGTCTTGAGATTCGCCTCGGAGGTTCCGGAGGGCATCGTCACGCGCACGGTCCGCGCCGCCGTGCTGATGGAGGCGGACTGCTGCCCGATGACCGCGAAACGCTCGAAGCCCGCGACCTCCTTCGGCAGCATCATATCATTCTTCAGACAGGCGGTCGCCGCTGCGGCGACCAATCCCAGCATCAGCAGTTTCTTCATCATTTATCACTTCCGCTTGTCCCTTACCGGGAAATGATACATCATTGCGAAGCTGAGCTCCAAAAGGTCGGGCTTATAAGAGGTTCCGAAATGGGAGGCTTCGCCGGTATTCACCTGATTCCGCGTCTGGGTGTCGTGGCTGTAGCTGCAGCTGAGGACGCCCAGGGAGACTTCGAAAGAGAAGTTGTCCGTGAGGAAGGCGGTAAGGCCCGGGTAGAGTCCGACATTGATTCTATAGCCGTCGGAGAAGCTGCCGTCCTTCTCGCCCTCGTCCATAGAGTAGGTCTTGCTCTGGCTTATGCCGCCGCCCAGACGTACTTCGTTAAACATCGCGAAAATGCGGCTGCCGAACAGGGACAGGTAGTTCCTCAGGACGAAGGCGCCGTAGTAGTTCTGGCCGGAATAGTAGCGGTTCGACAGGTCGAAATCCGTATCGTCGCCCAATTCGAGCGAGGCCTTGTCTATGTCCAGAGAAGTATAGGAGTAGCCGAGCCTCGCGCCTACGGCAAGATTGTCCTTAAAGAAGTACATCGCTACCGGAGAGACTCTTACGGTGGAGAGTCCGCCCTGCACTCCCGTGAGCAGGGAGGCGATGTCATAACCCTCGGAGCTTCCGCGTCCGACGCTGTAGCGGTTAAAGGAGATGGAACTTCCTACGGCCGTCATTCCCTTGGGGATGAAGACGGAGGATTTCTGCGAGAGGCCGCGGTCGAAGGCGGGCGTTTTCTGCGCCGAAACGGAAGTGACTGCCGCGAGCAGAATCATCGCTGTGAGTAATGTTCTTTTCATAGTACACATCTTTTCAACCCGCAAAGTTAGAGAATTCCCTCTCAAGTGCAAACTTCCGTCAGGGAACAAACGCCGGAGGTCTCTCCTGCGTCAGCGACCGTGATTACCGGCAGTTGTTGCAAAATTTGCAACAACTGCTTCCTTCAGAAGCTTCCTTTCTTCGAAGATGACCTTCATACGACTGCGGATGTATGTTACCCGAGTCAGAGTCCGTTTATCTCATTCAGCAAAAAATCCTCGATGTTGACATAGCGTACACCTCGCTCATCAGTCCAAGGAAGAATATTGTCGCGGACCACGACTAATTTGGTGTAGGAGTCATCGATGCGATTGAGGGAATTGACCTCCTGCAGCCGTTTCTCCTCATCGGAAACGGTAAGAGCCGACTGAATATAATAGCGCTTGTCCGCCAGATTGACCACGAAGTCTATTTCGAGCTGCGTGCGAATTTTCTTCCCGTCCACGATGTGATTATACTCCACCACGCCCACATCGACATTGAACCCCCTTGCGCAGAGCTCGTTGTAAAGGATGTTTTCCATTATGTGACTTTCTTCCTGCTGGCGGAAATTGAGACGTGCGTTCCGCAAACCGATGTCCGTGAAATAGTATTTGAGCGGAGTGTCGATATATGAACGGCCCTTTACATCGTAACGATACGACTTGCTCAGAATATAGGCATCAATCAGGCAGTCAAGGTAGGTGGAAACGGTCTCATTCTTTATCTTCAATCCCTTGACTGATCCGAATGTGTTGGCCAGCCTGGTCGGATTGGTAAGAGAGCCCACAGCCGAGGCGACCGTATTGAGCAGCTCGCCCAGCGTCTCCTCCTCGGCACGCAAATGGTTGCGTTCAATGACATCTCTGATGTAGGTGAGCCGGAACAGATCCTGAAGGTACTTGGATTTCTCCGCTTGAGTGCTCTTTTGCAGAACCATAGGCATTCCTCCGTAGGCCCTGAACTCTCGCCAGGCGAAGCGCTTCTCTCCAGGGAAAGCGGCGTAAAATTCATCGTAGGTAAGCGGAGTGATATGGATCTCTTCTCCTCTGTCACGGAAAGCCGTTGCCACGTCTGACGACAGCATTTTGGAGTTGCTTCCAGTTACATACACATCGACATTGGGAAGACTTTTTAACCCCAGCAGGACATCGACAAAGGAGATCGTGGCTCCCGAATCGTCGGGTAGGTAAGGATTGTGCACCGTCTCGACCATCTGTATCTCATCGAGAAGAATGTAAAAATCTTTGGCGGTATCGCTGACCTTTTCTCTGAGATATGCCCCCAGTTCCATAGGATTGCGGTAACGGGCATAAACGTCGTTATCCAGTTCAAGCGTGATAATCTGTTCCGGCGGAATTCCCTCCTGAAGGAGGTAATCACGGTACAGAATTCCCAGCAGATAAGATTTGCCGCATCGTCTGATGCCGGTTATAATCTTTATCTGGCCGTTCCTGCGGCTGCCGATTAATCTCTGGAGGTCTCTTCTGCGTTCTATTCTCATTATCTGGAGGGTATTTTTGCGGCTATCCGCACTTTTGCCCTGCAAATATAGCGATTATATGAACCTTTACAAAGGGCAGATTGATTCTGGAGGGTATTTTTGCGGCTATCCGCACTTTTACCCTCTATCTTTACGAATGCCGGACAGACGTGAGCCATCGACAATAAGCATCCTGTTGTCGCCGGACTTCAAATAATCCTCTATCTTATTGGCAATCTTTCGCTTGAGCATAGTGACTTACATTTTTTCCGTATTTGGTACGTTGCAAAAATACATTTATTCCGTCAGAATGGCAAAGAGAATACGCATTTTTCCTACCGGTTAGGTAGCAAAGCAGACAATCTTTTTCTTTTTGCTTAGAAATGGCCTCTTCTACACATAATATAATTCGTAATTGTTGATTGCCACCCAAAACTGAACAGAGATTGCCATCGAA
>JAUMVX010000012.1 GCA_030529945.1 Bacteroidia bacterium
CTGGGCATCTGGAAACAGAGCGTGAGCGAGCAGTTCTACCCTTACATACGCCCTCAGGAGAACGGAGGGAAGAGCGATGTGCGCTGGTGGATGCTGGGCGACGAGTCGGGCTTCGGTATTATGGTACGTGCCGAGAAGCCTTTCTACGCCTCCGCCCTGCACTATAGCATAGAGTCGCTCGACGAGGGGATGGCGAAGCATCAGTCGCATTCGCAGGAGGTGGAGAAGGCTCCGCTGACGAACCTGCTGCTGGACAGCGCGCAGATGGGACTGGGCTGCGTGGATTCCTGGGGAGCGAGGCCTTATGAGCAGTACAGGCTCCCTTACACAGACTATGTCTTCCACCTGACCCTCACCCCGACGGTTAAACTCCTCTGAAACAAAAACCCCCGCCGGAAGACTCCGGCGAGGAAAAAACAATAGAGCCTGCTGAGAAGCTGTCCCGATTACAGTCGGGACGGCTTCTTGCTTATTTGGTATCCCACCAGATGCGGCCTTCGGTCTTGTCGGTGTCGGTTCCGTACTTGGCATCCGACTTCAGAGCGGTGATGGCTGCATTGTAGTTGTCGATGTTCAGGGTGTTCGGCGTTCCGAGAGAGTTTCTTCTCGGGATTACCAGAACATTCTCAGCTTCCCTGATCTCCTCGAGGACAGCTACGCCGCCGACAGGGTCCGGTGTGGCCTTGAACGCAGGGAGTCCCGTACGCTTCCAGGTGGCCCACATCTCTTCCGGCTGCATGTAATAGTTCACCCACTGCTGCGAGATGATCTTCTCCAGAGTGATGGTGGAGAACTCGGAGCGGGCGAGATAAGCGGTAATCTTATCATCGGTGAGCGGGGAGTAGTTTGCGGCAGTCTCGGCCGTCTGGGCTACCACGTACATATTCGCGGCCCAGTCACGATACTGCTCCATAGATGCGCGGACTCCCGCCTGGAACCAGCCCTTGGCATCCTTGCCCGCCACGGAGCCGCCTTTCTTGACAGCTATTTCGGCAAGCATCAGACAAGTCTCAGGATAGGTTATGAGTGGAGTGAACGTGTGCATCTTGTCCTGGTTGATATAGTAATCCTCTCCCTCGATGGCTCTGGCCGGCATATTGTTGTTGCCGATGATGCCGCCGTTCTTGATGTAGTAACGGCTCTCGATCTGGGAGTGCATACGGATTTCCATATTGGCCTCCGTGCCGTCCTCCTTGTGATAAGGGACGGTGAGGTAGGCGTTCTTCTGATAGGCGGAAGAAGAGCTGTCAGGATTTGCCGACATACCCGAGTAGCGGTCGATGAAGCGCGGCCAGCGGGTGGCATAATCAGGATACTCTTTCTTCAGGGTCTCGAACCACTGGTCGTTCTGGGAGTTGTTGTTGCCGTCGCCGAAGCCGTTGCGTCTCACAAGTATAGGCAGGCGAGGGTCCTCGGTGGACTTCAGGAAGTTGACGAAGGCCGCGGAGGCGACATAGTTCGAGGTGATGTCCTGGATGTCGTCGGTGTTGTTGTTGTACTCGTTCGTGTGATGGTAGATGCAGGACTCGGTGTTGCTTGCGATCAGATTCGAAGCGGAGGTGAGAACCTCGTTCACCACGCTGTTATAGAACGCCGCGTCAGCATTTTCGAGTCTCTGGGCCATCTTGACTCTGAGAGTGTTTCCGAACTTTATCCATTTCGCCACGTCACCGCCGTAGAAGAAGTCGTTAGTGCCCAGAGCGGCCTGGCTGTCGTTCGAAGCCTTGAGGAGCTCGACGGCGGCCTTTACCTCGGCATCTATCTTCTTGTACATAGGGGTCCCGTCGATACCCTGCTGATAGAGGTCATAGCGCGGGGTGCGGATACCGTCCGACTGGGCGCGGAACGCCTCCGTGATAGGGGCTGCGCCGTAAGTGTCCAGAATCCTCCACTGCTCGTAGTTGAGCAGTATCTGCGCTATCGCCTTCAGATCGTTGAACTTCTCCGGGGCGTCATTTTTCGGGATGACAGTGTTGATCAGGTAATCCAGTCTGAGGCCATACGCGGCGTTCCCCGAATAGTAGTCGTTATATGACGGCATATACGGTTCCGGGTGGTTATTCGGCTTCTCGGTAGATACATAGTAGCCGCTCGATGCTCCACTCGCAGATACGAGATACTGCATATAGATCATCACTCCGCTGTATTTGGCGGTCAGGTGAGAACGGGAGTTGTTGTTGAAATTCATCGTAGCGCCGGTGAACACATTGCGCGGGTCCGTCGTTCCCAGCTGCTCCGGATCGGTATTCAGTTCCTGGAACTTGGACAGACAGCCGCTGAGCATCAGGACTGTGCAGAGTCCCGCAAAGAGATATTTCAGTGTTTTCATCTTTTCTTCCATTTTTAGAATCTGACGGTCAGGTTGAAGGCATAGGTGCGGTAGAACGGCACGGCACCGATGTCCATCGGCTGCAGAGGGTTGTTGCTTGAGATGGATGCAGGGTTGAGACCGTCCGTGAGCTTGTTGATGATGTAGCAGATGTTACGGGCGGTGAAGCCGAGACGCAGGTAGTTCGTGCCGAACTTCTTGCAGATGTGGCCCGGGAGACGGTAACCCAGCGATACCTCGCGCAGGGAGAACCAGGTGTTGTCCTGGATGGAACCCTGCATAGCAGGCATACCCCAGCCATAGTTGAACATATACCACATACCTGTAGTTACAGGACGGATGTTCTTCTGCTCCACGGCATCCTTGTAGGTCATACCGCCCACATCCACCAGCTCTCCGACAGTACCGTCGGCGTTCTGGGTCGGAGCCTTGGACCCTTCGGCGAATACGGCGTCGAGCATAAGTCCGTCATAGGTGGTCTCGCCCTTGTAGTTTATGCGGGCGATACCTCCGTGCTCTTTGTCACGGCCTTCGAGAGTGGACTCCAGAGTTCCTCTCGGCACGCAGTATTTCCACATGTTCGAGAAGAAGTTGCCGCCGAAGCGTCCGTCCGCCTGTACATAGAGATCGAGATTCTTCCACGACAGGGAGGTGTTGAGGCTGAGGGTGAAGTCAGGCTCCACCTTGCCGAGGATGTGGCGGTCTCTGTCACCTTCTTCGTTGCGGTCGTACAGAGTCAGCGGATAGTAGGCCGAAACTGAATTCGGGCTGCCGTATTCGGCATAGTACTCGATGATCATCTTTCCGTTACGAGGATCTCCGGCTTCTCCTTCCCAGGTCAGGAGAGGAGACATATAGGAGCCGTTCTTATAGGAAGTCAGGACACCGAACGCGCCGCCTTCGTAGGCCCAGATCTCAGGAGCGGCATCGTAACCGCCCATCAGCTGCCATTCCTTGACCTCGTCGTCGAGCTTGACTACCTTGCCCCGGTTGCGGGCGAAGGTTCCGCCGACGGTCCAGCGCCAGTCGCGGTTACGGATAGGAGTGACGTCGAACTGAATCTCGATACCCTTGTTCTGGATGTTACCGGCGTTGATCAGCTTGGTGCTGGCTCCCGACTCGGCGACGGAGCCGACGGACATGATCTGGTTGAAGGTGTTGCTCTTGTACCAGGCGAAGTCGATGTTCACCCTCTCGTCGAAGAATCTCGCGTCGAAACCGAGCTCTATGGACTGCTGGATTTCCGGCTTGAGGTCAGAGTTGTAGGCTGTTCCGAGGTTAGGATAAGCCGACAGGACCGAGCCGCTCTTGTCAGGAGTGTAGATGGACTCCTGGCTGAATACGCCGTAGCCCCGGCTTGTGGCATAGGCCGATGTGCCCATACCCACGCGGGCGATGGAAGCGCGGATCTTTCCGAAGGAGAACCACTCAGGAAGCGCCTGTCTGAACGTGTCGGTCGCCACCCAGGAGAGGTTTGCTGACGGATAGAATACGGAGTAGTTGTTCTCGCCTATCATATAGGACGGGTATGTCAGCGTGGACAGCCAGTCGTTGCGGGCGGTGAGCTCGAGGAAGATCTGGTCACGCCATCCGAGGTTCAGAATGCCGGAGAGACCGAAGGTCTGCTGGTTGCGCGGAGTATAGCTGAACCAAGGATCTATCTTGTTCACGGAGTTCGAGAACGAGAACACGCCCGGAACCACCAGACCGCCGTTCGTCTGCTTGCCCCACGAATGGCTCTCGGTGTTGCCGTAGAGTTCGGCTGCGAGTATCGCAGCGACGGTGAAGTCGCCGGAGCCGGTCTTGATGGTGCGCTCAGGCATCTGAAGCATTCCCATCACGTTATAGCCGCCGGAAATGCTGCCGGTGCGGCCGTAGCCGCCGGAGCCGGAAGGTCCGCCGTTCTCGCCGGTGCCGACCCAGGTGCTCTTGGTGCTGATGCCGTAGTAGTTATGGTTAGCCTTGAGGCTTGCCTTGAGCCACGGGGCGATGGAAGCGTGCAGAGTGATGTCAGAGAGGATGGAATTCTCGCTGCGCATCTGTACCTGAGTGTCGCGGGTATGGAAGTAGCCGCGCAGCGATCCCCAGGCGGAGGTGCTCTCCACGGCCTGAGTCTCAGGATCCCTGTACTGCTTGTAGAATGAGGCGATGTCGATGTTTCGCGGCAGGTAGTAGGCCGTCATCATACCGACATTGTTGCCCCAGTCCCAGCCGCCCTGGCTGGCGCCGTTCTTGGCGGAGGAGAATGCGTATTTCACACCGAATTCCAGGGAGAAGATGTGGTTCAGCTCGGTATTGCCTCTGAAGGAGATGTTGTGACGGGTGAAGTCGTTGTTTATGAACACACCCAGATTCTTGGTGAAACCGTAGGAGAGGCGGAATGAGGATTTCTCGCCGCCGCCGCTGATGGCCACGTTCGTGGTGTTGTTCATTCCGGTCTGATAGAATTCCTTCCAGTTGTTCGGATGGGCCACGTAAGGAGTGCTCTCGCCGTTAGGCATATACTGGTTCCTCATGCTGCCGTCCATTTTCGGACCCCAGCTGTTCGAGGTGCGGTCCAGAGAGCCGTCCGGCTGATAATCACCCTGATAGCCGTTGTACGTATAGCCCTGTCCGTATATGTTCTGGAGGGCCACAGGCGACTTGTAGACATCCGTCCACTCCGTGGTCTGGTTCACTTCGACACCGAGACCCTGCTTGCCGTACTGGCCTCCCTTGGAGACGATTACGATGGCGCCGTTAGCTCCTCTGGAGCCGTAGAGCGCCGTGGCGGCCGCTCCCTTGAGGACGGTCACGCTCTCGTAGTCGGCAGGGTTCAGGTTCTTCAGCTGGGAGCCCCAGTCGGTACCGCTGAGGTTGCCGGTGATAGGCTCCTGGATGATCATACCGTCGATGACGAAGATAGGAGAGTTGTTCTTGTCCACTGACTTGGCGCCGCGGATGGTGATGGCGGACGAAGATGTGACACCGGAAGCGCCGCCCGCATCGATCTGCAGACCGGCGACCTTACCCTGAAGGGCGTTTACCGGGTTGATCACGTTCGCGCGTTCGATTTCGTCAGTAGATACGCGGGCTGTGGCGTAACCTACCTGCTTAGCCTGCTTAGGCAGACCGAGGGCGGTCACCACCACTTCTCCGAGCATAAGGGAGTCTTCCTCGAGGACTACCCTCAGAGTGGCTCCGGTGACGGTGACATTCTGCGTGACGAATCCGATGAATGATACTTCCAGGACATCGCCGCGCTTGGCTTTGATTTCGAAGCGACCGTCAAAGTCGGTGGCCGTGCCGGTGGTCGTGCCGGCTATGATTACGGATACGCCGGCAAGCGGCTCTCCGGTTTCATCGACAACGGTTCCGCGAACTACGTTGTCCTGCTGCTCGGCCTGTACCGGAGCGCTCTCGTCTGCAGTGGCCTCAAAAGCGTTCCCCGTGAAAGGGAGGAGCATCAGGAGCATCAGGACAGCAGCTGCGGAGCTCTTCGGATGAGCGTTGGGTAAAAGTGTAAAGATGTTCATAATTCTTTTGCCGGGAGCTCGACGCTCCCAATAGATTAAATAGGTTAAACATTAGAAGCTGTTCAAGTGACTCTTAAGTCCTTATCAAACAGTTTCTTACTGAATAGTTGCAGTACAAGAGGTCAGCCTTGGAGATAGTCCGGTACAGGTGGCCTCCGATAGGTAGAAAAAATACAGGTTAAAGGTTAAATCTTATCGGCTATTCAGGAACCGGCGCCGTGGCAGCGGCCGTGTTCCGTCGGTCAGAGTACCCTATGAAGACATAGGTCAATCGGTTATTGTTTTTTCAAGTCTTGCAAAGATATATATTTTTTTATTATATCCAATACTTGTATTGCAGCTTACCAAGAATCATTCTAAAAACTTCCTGCCTCATAGCCCTCCCCTACGCGGCGGAAGGTGGCGGGCCAGGGGATACGGAAAGCCGCAGCGGGCAGGGGCCCACTGCGGCAGTTATTGTATTCAGACTATATCTGAACAGAGGGTCTATACCTTCTCGACCAGAGTGCGTGCGAGGTCTATGAAGGCGAGGGAGTCGGGACGGGAGGAAAGTGCGGCAGGCTCTCCGATGTCGCCGCTCTCACGTATCCTCTGCACCAGAGGAATCTGTCCCAGAAGCTCAAGCCCGAGGGACGAGGCCATCTTCACTCCGCCGTCACGTCCGAAGATATAGTACTTCTCGTCCGGATGCTCCTCGGGAGTGAACCAGGCCATATTCTCCACCAGGCCGAAAATCTTCCGCTTTATGGACGGGTTCCGGAACATATTCACTCCCTTCTCCACATCGGAGAGCGCCACGTTCTGAGGTGTGGTGACAATGACCGCGCCCTCCATCGGAATCTCCTGGACCAGGGATATATGGATGTCTCCGGTCCCCGGAGGCATATCTATGAGGAGAAAGTCCAGCACATCCCATTTTACCTGCAATATCATCTGCTTCAGCGAATTGCAGGCCATAGGGCCGCGCCAGATGAGGGCCTGTTCCCTCGGGGCGAAATAGCCTATGCTCATCCATTTCACGCCGTATTTCTCTATCGGAACTATGAGCTCCGGCATATCCTCCGAGAGCTTCACCGCTTCGGGAACCAGTCCCTCGGTACCGGTCATAAGCGGGACGGAAGGCCCGTACACATCAGCGTCAGCGAGCCCCACGCGGTATCCCAGACGGGCGAGCGCGACGGCGAGATTCACCGCTACGGTGCTCTTGCCCACGCCTCCCTTGCCGGAGGCTATCCCGATGATGTGGCGGACATTTGTCAGCTGTTCCAGTCCGAGTTTCGGCTGCTGCTGCTTGCGCGGGGCTTCGTCCACTACCTGAGTGTTCACCTCCACGGCAGTCCCCTGCGGAAGCGAGCGTATCAGGGCCGCACGGGCTGCTCCGACCAGATATTCGGTCAGGGGATCGCGGCGGCGCGGAAAGCCCAGCATAACGGATGCCTTGCCTTGCGAGAGTTCCGCCTGCGTGACCATCCCCAGTTCCACTATGCTCCTGTCCCCCTGTCCGGGATGCCGGACAGAGGAGAGAATCTTCAGCAATTCCTCGTTCATTTCACGATGTCCATTTCGTCCAGAAGATAGCCGGCTCCTCCGAACTTGTCCATAAGCAGGAGCACGTAGCGGATATCCACGCAGATGCATCTCTGCAGGTTAGGCTCGAACATCACGTCGCTGCTCATCGCTTCCCAGTTCCCGTCGAAGGCGAGGCCGGTCAGGCAGCCGTCAGCGTCCAGCACCGGAGAGCCGGAATTGCCGCCGGTGATGTCGCAGTTTATGAGGAAGCAGGTCGGGAGCTCTCCGGAGGCGTCGGCATACTGTCCGTAATCGCGGGTGCGGTAGATTTCCTTCAGACGCTCCGGCACGATGAATTCGTAACTCGTCGGGTCTTCCTTCTCCATCACGCCCTTCAGGGTGGTGTAGTGCTTGTAGATGACTCCGTCCTTGGGAGAGTAGGACTTCACATTGCCGTAGGTAAGGCGCATAGTGCTGTTCGCGTCCGGGTAGGACGGCTCTCCCTTCTTCCATTCGAGCTGTCCGGCGGTGAACGCCTTCGAGGCTGCGGCCACTTCAGAATCGGACGCCTGAAGGGCGGCCGAGAAGTTTCTCGCGGCATCACCCAGAGCGGAGTAGAAGATGGCGGCGGGGTCGGAGAGCACCTGACTGAAATCGCTGATGGAGTTCATCTTCTCGGCACTGCAGAAGCGAGTGCCTCCGAACATCCAGTCCACGAACGCGTCCACATCCTCGAGCGGATGCCCCTCGATGCTTATCCTGTCCTCGGGCTTCACGCCGGCGAGGTAGAACTCGATGAGCGCCTTGGCCTCGCGGCGGTCAAGCGCCTCGTCATAGTCTTTGTATTCGCCTGCGTACAGGGCCTTGACGGCTTTGAGGGCCTTCGCGGAGTCCAGATCCTGCCTCGACACCTCGCGGTAGGTAGAGCGGAACATCGCGGCGAAGCGGGAAACTTCGATGCGGCCGAGGGTCTCCACTATGAGGGTATAGGCCTCGTACGGCTCCGTGCCGCGCTCTACGGCTGCGGCTATCCGCCCTATCGCGTCTCCGTACGCCTGCTTGCGGCTGTTTTTTGCGTTCACCCAGGCGGTGAACTCTTCTTCGCGCTGCTTCTCTCTGCCGATGATGTCCAGATTCGCGAACGCCTCCTTCATTCCGATCCACTTCTTCCAGCCGTTCGAGGACGAAGCGTATTTGCTCGCGTATTGCAGATTCACCTTTTCGTCAGCCATACGGGCTTCCCACATTATGTCCTGACGGACGGTGCGGGCGGCGATGCGGATGTCGTTCAGATCGAGCATCTGCTGAAGCTGTGCGGCGGTCTGGAATCTCTGCGTGCGTCCCGGGTAGCCCAGGATCATCGCGAAGTCCCCGTCGTCCACGCCCCGCAGCGATACTTTCAGGGAGTTTTTCGGCTGCAGAGGCTTGTTCTCGGGCGAATAGTCCGCAGGCTCGCCGTCCGCTCCCGCATAGACTCTCCACATAGAGAAGTCGCAGGTGTGTCGCGGCCACATCCAGTTGTCGGTATCGCCTCCGAATTTTCCGCTGGAGCGCGGCGGAGCGCCCACGAAGCGCACGTCCGTATAGGTCTTGTTCACTATCAGATAGTAAACGTTGTCATTATAGAAAGAGGTCACGCTCGCCCGGCAGTGCGGATTGTCCTTCTCGGCCCGGTCGCGCAGCTGCTCTTTCGCCTCATTCACGGCGGCGCGCGCCTTCTCGGCGGCATCGGAAGCCTTCCTGTTCTGTTTCAGAGCCTTGTCATAGACCTTCTGAAGATAGTCGGTGACATCGGTCATACTCTGGAGGAAAGTCACGGCAAGTCCCTCCGCGTGCATCTCCTCGCCGCTGTTCATAGCCCACCAGCCGTTCTCGAGATAGTTGTGCTCCGGGGTCGAAAGGGCCTGGATGTAGCTGTAGCCGCAATGGTGATTCGTCACTATGAGCCCCCTGTCAGAAATGATCTCTGCTGTGCAGCCGCCGCCGAAATGCACGACGGCATCCTTAAGGGAAGTATTGTTGATGCTGTATATCTGCTCCGGAGTGAGGCGGCAGCCCCTTTCCTTCATCGCTTCCGCATTCATCTCACGGATGAGGGGGAGAAGCCACATCCCCTCGTCGGCCCGCAGCCCCGCAGCGCTCAGCAGCAGGACGCAGATGGAAACACATAATCCTTTCTTCATATTTTCGGTTTAAAATTTCAGTCCTATATGCAGCGACAGGGCGTTGAAATAGTTGCTTCTTGTAAAATCCTCCACGAGAGTCTGCTTGCCGTAATTCTTGTCCGTCGCAATCAGCGTTCCGCTCACCGCCACGGCATACTGCGTATATGCCTGCATCATAAAGCCGAGTCCCACATACAGATGCTCCGACAGGCTGAGGCCGATCTGCGGCTCCATATACAGTCCGCCGGCGCGTCCCTCGTAGTTCAGAGGCATACCGCACTTGTCACCGTCCTTTATCGGAATGGAGTAGCCGTGAGCCTTCTGCCCGCCGACATTGAAGCTGTAGCCGCCGTCCACGAGCACATACGGGGCGAGGTTCAGCTTGCTGAACGTATATTTCACCCGCAAAAAGACAGGCAGCAGGTATTCTGTCTGATAGACGAAGGTTTCGCTGCCGTCCGTAGTGCTGTACCATCTTCCGGCGAGCACGGAATCGTAGTTGAGGCCCGTGCCGGCCGCAATCATCAGTCCGCCCCACTGCACGCCGGCGGCCCCTTTCAGCTGTGCGCCGTACTGACTGCCCTGCATCTTGTCCATCCCGAGACTCCCCGAGACTTCCACATCCCAGGCGAACCTCTGCGCCGACAGCGTCACTCCGGTCAGCGCCAGTGCCATAATCACCAGTAATTTCTTCATAATCTTCTTTATTTTACGGCCTTAGTGCTTTCTGCGAAATCACTTGCGGCCAATCCTGCAAGTCCCGCCGTCCCCGCCGGGGTCGGCCCTGCAAATATAACATTAGTGATGATGAAAAAATAAGTTGGTAAGTTTTTGTGAAGGATTTTTGTGGATAAATTTGTTTGTGAAGAAGGAGTGTACCGGGGTACACGACTGATGAACAAATGAATTTAGACCAAAAAAACGAGCAAAAGCACCAAGTTATTTTTTAGGAATCACTTATTCCTTCAAGCCCTCGAACATCAGAGTCAGCCGGACGAAATCTTCCACAGACAGTCTTTCCGCACGAAGCTCGAATATCGGGTCCGCGAGAAAGGACGGAGAGGTGCCGGCAGCGGCGTACAGAGGCTTGAGAGCATTGCGGAGTGTCTTTCGGCGCTGATTGAACGCGGTCTTCACCACCTGGCGGAAAAGTTTCTCGTCGCAGCCCAGCGACTCGCGCGAGTTCCTCTTCAGACGTATCACCGCAGACTTCACCTTAGGAGGCGGAGCGAAGGCCCCGGGACCCACAGAAAGCACATACTCTATGTCATACCACGCCTGAAGCAGCACGGAGAGGATGCCGTAGGTCTTCGTCCCCGGGCCTTCCGCGATTCTGTCCGCGACCTCTTTCTGGATCATACACACCACCTCCGGAACGCGGTCCTTATCCTCCAGAATCTTGAAGAAAATCTGCGAGGAGATGTTGTAGGGGAAATTTCCGATGACGCGGTAAGGTCCCGGAAATATCCTGCTCATATCCAGACGCAGGTAGTCCCCCTCCATAAGGCGGCCGGGCATACCGTTGAAATGCGTGAGGAGATAGTTCACCGACTCGGAGTCTATCTCTATCATCTTGAGGTCTATGTCCTCGCGCTGCAGAAGATGCTGCGTGAGCACTCCCATACCGGGGCCGATTTCCAGCACATCGCGAGGCAGGGTTTCATCGCAGCGCAGAGCTTTCACTATCGTCTCCGCCACGCTCCGGTCAGTCAGAAAATGCTGACCCAGAGCCTTTTTCGCTCTCACCTCCATCATACGCGCCTACGTTTGAACTCTGCAGCTGTTCCGGCCAATACAAGCAGCAGCAACACTATGAGTCCCGCGGACGAGGCTCTCGAAACCGCCACGCTGCCGCGTATGGTCTGCGGCTCGAAGCGCATCGTCAGCTCGTGGCTCCCCTCGGGCAGCACCGCTGCGCGCAGCACCCAGTCGGCCCGGAATACATCCACGCTCCGGGAAGGGTCGCCGTCCAGCCAGGCGTCCCAGCCCTCCGGGTAGAAGACCTCGCTGAACACCGCCAGAGCGTCCCCGGTGAGATTATAGCGGTAGCGAAGCTCGTTGGGGCTGTAATAAATGAGTTCTATGGTGTCCGGAGAATCCGAAAGGCTTTCCTCGGCACCTGAAAGCGCCATCCTCTCTGCGTTCTCGGACCCCGTGCCGGAGAGCGTCTTCTCCTCAACGGCTCCGTACTCCACGCCAGATGCCTGTGCCTGCTCTCCGCATACCGCAGCGGCTTTCCCTATATAGTCCGCCCCCACTACGGCCGAGCGGCGCAGATCCGTGCTGCCCAGAAGGTCAAGTTCTTCCGAAGGCGAGGCGGCCGGAATCACTTCCGAAACGAACCAGGCGTTGCCGAAGGCCCCCGCGTTTCGGGCCGGGGCGATGGCGCCGTCGATTATTATATAGCGGGTGTTCAGCGCGGAAAGCAGCGGCAGATGCGGCATCGAAGCCTCAAGCTCAGAAACCGTGGCCACTCCCCGCATCGAAGAGGCGAGGGTGTTTATTTCCCTCTGCAGGTACTTCTCTATCAGGTCCTGGTATCTCTGAAGCTTGGCCGGAGAATAGCCGCCCACATTCTTATGCCACCAGGAAGGGTGAGAGTCGTTGAAAGTGTTCACGGACAGGTCCAGAACCCTGTAGGAAGGGTCGGCATCCTTCAGTATTTCGCTGTCCGCCGCCCTCAGAGCGAACTGACTTTCGAAACTCCTCGGGGAGACGAAATCGTCGGAGTTCAGATAGCGTCTGCTGACCATAAAGAGGTCTGCAAGAACCAGAATGCAGACCAGCAGCGCGGCTACGCGCTGTCGGCGGAGCCGTCTGAGGGAATCCCCCGTGAAATATGACCAGAGCAGAAGCAGGAAAGCCGAGCCGACCAGAAGCAGCGAGCGGAGCGAGTCACTGACCAGAAGGGCCCGTCTGTCTTCGCGGAAAGCCTCCACGAGCACGTCCGGCTGCCCCTGGTCTGCAGCGCCGCTGAAGTCGCCCGCAAGGCTCGGGATGAGTACGAGCAGCAGCGCGAAGCCGGCTGAAATGCCTGCGGCGACGCCGCCTTTCAGACGGAATTCCTCGAAACTCACCTTTCCGCGCGCTATCCTGTCGAGGGCGGCGAAAGCGAGCATCGGAAGGGTGAACTGCAGCACTACCAGAGCCATCGAGACGGTTCTGAACTTGCTGTAGAACGGCGCCCAATCATAGAAAAACTTCGTGAACCAGAGCAGATGGCTCCCCAGGGCGAGCAGCACCGCGAGCAGCGTGGCGGCCACCAGAGTCCATTTCTTCCAGCCCCGGCACAGCATCAGTCCCAGAATGAAGAGGAAGACCGTTATCGCTCCCATATACATAGGCCCCGCAGTGAAAGGCTGCGGCCCCCAATACATCGGCAGAGCCTTGGCGACTTCGCGCACGTTCGTCTGACCGGCTCGGCGCAGCAGATCCACCGTCGCGGACTTGTCAGGATTCACGGCAGCGGCGGAAGAGCCTCCGTTATAGTTCGGAATGAAGAGATTAGGCAGTTCCGCCCAGCCATAAGACCAAGCCGTGGCGTAATCGATGCTCACGCCTTTAGCGGCCTTCTCCCCGTCAGCGAGTTCGGAGCCTCCGCGGATGGAGTAAGGAGCGTATTTATATACGGGGACAAGCTTGTTCGCATTCGTCGCGATGCCCGCCGCTCCCAGCACCAGAAGCAGGGCGGAAGCCGCGAAGAAGCGTCCGAGCGCCTCCCTGCGTCTGAGCAGGCAGTGCAGAAGAAGTGCTGCAGCGAAGATGAAAATCATCAGAGCCAGATAGTAGGTGATCTGCTGGTGGTTCGCCTTCACCTGGAAGCTCAGCGCGAAAGCGAAGAGCAAAGCCCCGAGAGCCATCTTTAAAAACCTGCCGCGCCGCGACATCTCCTTTTCGCCCAATGCGCTCCGATAGGTGTATATCAGCGCGGCGAGCACCCAGGGCAGGAACGCGAGAGCCTGCATCTTGGTGTTGTGCCCGACCTGGATAATCTGGAAATTGTACGAGCAGAATGTCACCGCGACCGCTCCGCCCACCGCGACAGGCAGACTCAGCCCGAGCGAAAGCATCAGCAGGAAAGCTCCGAGCAGCGAGACGAGAAGGTAGCTCGCCGGCCGCTTGCCAGAGAGCAGCAGATTATATATGGACTGCGTCCAATCCCCCTCTCCGCTTGCGGTAATCACCGTGGTCGGCATTCCCGAAAACATCGAGCCCGTCCAATATGCCGGGTCTGAAGGGTGCTCCCTGTTCCACTCGTTCGTCTCGTGAGCCATACCCTGATAGCCGGATATGTCGCTCTGGTTCACTATCTTGCCGCTCAGCACCTGAGGCACGGTCGCATAGGCGAGCACTATGAAAAAAAGCACCGCGCCCACATAGGCGATTATTTTCTTAAAGCTTCTGTCCATAAATGAGAAGTCGTTGTTTCATTTTCATTTCTCCAGTCCCAGTTCCTGTTTCATCGAGCGGAGCAGGTCGAAGGCCTGAAGAGGAGTCATATTGTCCAGGTCCGACTCGTTCAGTCTGTCCCGGATCGAACTCAGCGTAGGGTCGTCCAGCTGGAAGAGTGAAAGCTGACAGCCCTCGGAGGAGGCGGGATTGGACGCGGAAGCGGCCATAGGAAGTGTCTGCAGAGGCTGACGGCTGCCGCTTTCGAGCTGCTCGAGGGTGCGCTGCGCCGACTCGATGATCTCTTTCGGCATTCCCGCCATTCTCGCGACGTGGATGCCGAAGCTGTGCGCGACTCCCCCTTCGCGGAGTTTGCGCAGGAAGATGATGTCCTTGCCGGATTCCTTCACGGCTATGTGGAAATTCTTCACGCGGGGGTAGATGCTCTCCAGGTCGTTCAGTTCGTGATAATGGGTCGCGAACAGGGTCTTCGCCCCGTGCCCCTTCTGATGGATGTATTCCACCAGGGCGCGGGCTATGGACATCCCGTCGTAGGTCGAAGTGCCTCTGCCGATCTCGTCGAGAAGCACGAGAGAACGGGCGGAGAGATTATGCATAATCATCGAAGTCTCAAGCATTTCTACCATAAATGTGGACTCGCCCCGGGAGATGTTGTCGGTGGCTCCGACTCGGGTGAAAATCTTGTCGAACCAGCCGATGGACGCGCTCGTGGCCGGCACGAACGAGCCGGTCTGTGCCATCAGGACTATGAGGGCTGTCTGGCGCAGAAGGGCCGACTTGCCCGCCATATTGGGACCCGTGAGGATTATGATCTGCTGCTGAGCGGAGTCCAGATAGATGTCGTTCGGGACGTATTCTTCGCCCCGTGGCAGCATCTTCTCGATGACAGGATGCCGTCCGCCCCGGATGTCCAGAACCGTGCTATCATCCACGGTCGGGCGGCAGTAGCCGCTGTCGGAAGCGAGCCTCGCGAAGCCTGCGAGTACGTCCAGACGCGCGATGATGCGGGAATTGTTCTGAATCTCGCGGATCTTCTCCCGTATCGCGTCCACAAGGCCGGCATAGATCCGGGATTCTATCTCGAGGATGCGTCCCTCGGCCGTGAGTATCTTCTCCTCGTATTCTTTGAGTTCCTCGGTGATGTAGCGTTCGGAGTTCACGAGAGTCTGCTTGCGTATCCACTCCGGCGGAACCTTGTCGCGGGAGGAGTTGCGGACTTCGATATAGTAGCCGAAGACGTTGTTGTAACTGATTTTCAGGGTGCTGATGCCGGTGCGCTCCATTTCGCGCTTCTGCATATCCAGAAGGTACTGCTTGCCTCCCCGGGATATGCCGCGCAGCTCGTCGAGTTCCGCCTCCACACCGGAGGCGATCACGTCGCCCTTGCCCACCTGGGCCGCACAGTCGGGAAGAAGGGTCTTGAGGATGCGCTCCTTCAGGGTGCCGCAGGCGCAGATTCCCTCCATAAGAGAGGTGAGCGCCGGGCAGCCGAAGCCCTCGCACAGAGTCTTTATTTCCTCCACGCGGGCGATGCTCTGCGCGAGCATCAGGGTCTCGCGGGGCATTATCTTTCCCGTAGCGGCTCTGGAAACTATGCGTTCGAGATCGCCGACTCCGCCGAGAAGGTTCTCGACGGCTTCGAGCCTTTCTCCCTCGTCCACGAAAGCCTGCACCACATCGTAGCGGCTCTCCAGTTCCCCGCGGTCCATTACCGGCATCGCCACCCAGCTGCGCAGCAGCCTGGAGCCCATAGCGGTGGAGCAGCGGTCCATAACATCCACGAGGCAGGTCCCGTCGCGGCCGGACGCGGTGGAGAAAAGTTCCAGATTATGCATAGTGAAGCGGTCCATCCACACGAAGCCGTCACGGTCGATACGCGAAATGGAGCATATGTTCTTAAGGCCGGTATGGTGGGTCTGTTCGAGATAGACCAGAAGGGCTCCGGCGGAGCAGACTCCCAGAGGCTGGGTATCTACCGCGAAGCCTTTCAGGGTGTTCACTCCCAGCTGCTTGCGGAGTTTCTCCGCTGTAGCGTCGGGCACGAAGGCCCATTCTTCGAGACTTGTCAGATAGTATCCGTCCCCGAGAAGTTCGCGTATCTGCTTCTCGCTCCCCCTCTGCACCACAAGTTCCTTGGGACGGAAAGACGAGACGAGGGTGGACACATATTCGGGGCTTCCCTGTGCGGTGCGGAAGGTTCCGGTGGAAACATCCAGGAACGCGACCCCGCAGGTCCCCGCCGCCGAGGAGGAGAGACTGCGGCCGAAGGTGATGCCGGCGAGGAAGTTATTCTCTTTCTGAGTCAGCATCTGGTCGCCGAAGGCGATGCCGGGAGTGACTATCTCCGTCACTCCGCGCTTCACTATGTTCTTCGCGAGTTTCGGGTCTTCGAGCTGGTCGCAGATGGCCACCTTGTATCCCGCACGGATGAGTTTCGGCAGATAAGTGTCTATGGCGTGGTAAGGCACTCCCGCCATCGGGATCGCCTCCGCCATCGCGCTGGAGCGTCTGGTCAGGACTATGCCCAGAACCTTGCTCGCCGTCACGGCATCATCCCCGTAAGTCTCGTAGAAGTCTCCGCAGCGGAACAGCAGCAGGGCTTCGGGGCACTGCGCCTTGAAGTCGTAGTACTGCTTCATCATCGGAGTCATCGCGTTATTCTCTTTAGCCATATCCTTGTGTGAGTCAGAGAAGCTGCCGAGTGATTCCCGAAAAAACTTACCCGCTTTTTTTCTCATCACTATGCGAAAACAACTTGCTTCTGAACCCACAAAGTTAGTGATTCGCCCCCGTTAAAAAAAGTGCTTCCCGGCCCGAGGGGCGAAAAAAGCTTACTCGCTTTTCCCGGCGTGCAAGGTTTTCGGGAATCGCTCAGAAAGCTTCAGAGAATAACCAGCTTCTTGGTGATGATGAAAAGTTCACTGAGCTCCCCTATTCGCCCGTCCGTCCCGAAAAACCGTCACGCCGGCGTGAATTGTTTGAGATATGTCGGAAGAATTGCTATATTGTCGTCCCCGCTGCAAAGGGCGGGAAACGCGATGAAAAGAGTACTTGTGATAGCCTACTATTGGCCGCCTTCCGGCGGCTCGGGCGTGCAGAGATGGGTGAAGTTCGTCAAGTATCTGCCCGCGAACGGCTGGCAGCCGGTGGTCTGCACTCCGCTGAATCCGGAGTACAGCTCGAAGGATGAGACGCTCGCGCACGACATTCCGCCCGAGGCGGAGGTCATACGCCTGCGCATCACCGAGCCGTACGGGATTTACCGCGCTCTGATGGGAAGAGGCAGCTCCACGGATATGAAAAGTCTCGTCTCCGCCGGCGGTGGGGACAGCGGAGAGGCGAATCCTATCAGCGCGGAGCATAAGAGTCTGAAACAGAGGATTTCGCTATGGATAAGGGCGAATCTTTTCATCCCGGACCCGCGCATCTGGTGGCTGGGCCCCTGCTCGCGGAAGCTGGAAAAGTATCTGAAGGAGCATCCCGTGAATGTGATCGTGACCACGGGACCTCCGCAGTCTATGCATCTTATCGGCCGGCGGCTGTCGAAGGCTATGGGCATTCCGTGGGTGGCGGATTTTCGGGATCCCTGGACGAAGATGTTCTATTTCAAGCATCTGCCGCTTACGGCCCGCTCTCTGAAGAAGCATCGGCGGCTCGAAAAGGCGGTGCTGGACGACGCTTCCGCCATCATCGCGGTCTCTCCTCTGGTGCAGAAGGAGTTTCAGGAAATGACCTCCACTCCGGTGCATCTCATAACGAACGGCTTCGATGAGGACGATTTCCGTATGGAGCCTTCCGGCGGGCGGGCCGGGGATGAGAGAAAGTTCAGGGTGGTGCAGACCGGGCTTTTCACCGCAGACGGCAATCCGCACGCGCTCTGGGATGTGCTCGCGGAGCTATGCCGGGACGAGGGTTTCCGAAAGCGCCTGGAAATCAGGCTTGCGGGTCAGGTGGACGAGGCCGTGACGGAGGCGATACGCAGCCGTGGGCTGGGGGATCGTCTGGTTCTGGTCGGCTATGTGAGCCACGAAAGAGCCATCGCGGAGCAGCGGGATGCCGACCTGCTTCTGCTGCCGCTGCGCAAGGAACCCGAGGGCAAGGGCGTGCTTCCGGGGAAGATTTTCGAGTATCTGGCTGCGCGGCGGCCGGTGCTGGGTTTCGGACAGACGGACGGGGCTTCGGCGCAGGTGCTGAAGGATTCCGGGGCGGGGGTTATGCGCGACTGGGACGATGCGGAAGGCATCCGCGAGACGGTTCTGCTCGCTGCCGAAGGCCGTATGGGGCCCGACGGCGGAGCGGATCTGGAGAAATATACGCGCAGGGCTCTCACGGGGCAGCTCGCGAAGCTGCTGCGGGAATTGAGCTGAGCATTCTTGAAAGTTTCTTCGCCCGCAAAGACGAGCTGAAGCACCGAATTATTTTTTAGGAATCACTTAGAAACAATAACCGATATGACCATTACTTTCAGTATCGAATACAAGACCCGCTGGGGCGAGAATCTCTCTCTGGTGAGCGGGGCGCGGCGCTTCCCGATGAGCTGGAGCGAAGGCGGAATATGGAGCGTGGAAATCCGCGGAGCCGAAAAGCTCGCGGGCGGCTACTGCTATGAACTGAGCGATGCTACGGGAACACTGAGGCGGGAATGGAACCTGCACCGCCTCGAAGTGCCGAAGGGCCGCAAGGCACTTCAGATCAGGGACTACTGGATCGACCCTCCGCAGGGCTGTCCTTTCCTTCACAGGCACTCTTCGCCTGTTTTCGACGCTCCGGGCTTCCGGGGCGCGGGCACGGCAGTTCCCGTATTCGCGCTTCGCGGCGCGGATGATTTCGGCATCGGAGAGTTCCTCGACCTCAAAGGGCTTGTGGACTGGGCGGCGGCGACCGGGCAGATAATCATACAGCTGCTTCCTATTAACGACACCACCATCCGAGGCGACTGGACGGACTCCTATCCTTACACTTCCTGCTCGTCCTTCGCGCTTCATCCCCAGTTCATAAACCTTCCGGCCGCCGGACTCCGCAGAAGTGCCGGATACAAGGCTCTGCAGGCGGAGCTGAACGCTCTTCCGCAGATAGACTATGTCCGGGTGAATTCCGAGAAGAACGCTCTTCTGCATAAACTTTTCGCGCAGAAAGGGGCGGCAGTTCTGGAAAGCTCGGATTACAAGGATTTCTGCGAGCGCAACAAGTTCTGGCTCAAGCCTTACGCCGTTTTCTGCGCCCTGCGTGACAGTCTCGGCACAGCAGATTTCAGCAAGTGGGGCGACTATGCCCGCTACAGCGAGAGGAAAGCCGATGCGTACCGCGAGGCGCACCTCTCTGAGGTGGATTACCACTGCTATGTGCAGTATCTCGCCGACTCACAGATGAAGGAAGTCTGCGCCTACGCCCGCGCGAAAGGGATATATTTCAAGGGCGATCTTCCTATCGGAGTCGGGCGCTTCAGCGCCGAGGCCTGGATGTACCCGAAGCTCTTCAATATGGATTCCCAATGCGGAGCTCCGCCGGACGCTTTCGCGGCCGACGGTCAGAACTGGGGCTTCCCGACGTACAATTGGGACGAGATGGCCCGGGACGATTACGCCTGGTGGAAGGCGCGTCTTCGCAAGATGGCGGAATATTTCGACGCTTTCCGCATAGACCACATTCTCGGATTCTTCCGTATATGGGAGATTCCCGTGCCCGAGAAGAGCGGCCTTCTGGGGCATTTCAGCCCTGCGCTGCCGTACAGCGGGGAGGAGCTTCGCTCGAGGGGGCTGCCGATTGAAGGGCTTTTCGTGGAGGACCCGAGGAAGAAGGACTATTGGCATCCGCGCATAGCCGTGCAGTTCTCGGAAAGCTATCAGCGTCTGAACGACTGGCAGAAATGGTCGTTCAACGAGCTGTATGATGATTTCTTCTATCATCGCCACAACGCTTTCTGGAAGGAATGCGCTATGAAGAAGATTCCTTCGCTGCTCGGAGCCACGGGAATGCTCGCCTGCGGTGAGGATCTGGGTATGATTCCGGCCTGCGTACCGGAAGTGATGTCCTCCCTGAGGATATTGTCTCTGGAGATACAGAGGATGCCGAAAGACCCCGCTCAGACTTTCGCAAGGCCTTCGGAGTATCCGTACCTGAGCGTCTGCACTACTTCGACCCACGATATGTCGCCGCTGCGCGGATGGTGGCACGAAGAGGACAGGGGCCTGATTCAGAGGTATTACAATGAGATTCTGGGTCGCCCGGGCGAGGCCCCCGCCGACTGCGGGGCTGACATCTGCGAGCAGATAGTCCGTGACCATCTGCAGTCGCCTTCGATGCTGACCATCCTCCCGGTGCAGGACTGGCTGTCTATGGACGAGCAGCTCCGGCTTGCGGACCCTATGGGCGAGAGAATCAACGTCCCCGCCATCTGTCCGTACTACTGGCGCTACCGTATGCACCTGAGCGTGGAGCAGCTTCTCTCCGCCGACGCCTTCAACGGACGGCTATCGCGGCTGATCGCAGAATCCGGCAGATAGCCGGCGCGAGAAACGGGGAATAAAATCCTCGGCAACCCTCCGGCAGGCAGACTCCGGAGGGCTCATTGCCTGCCGGAGGGCTCGTCATTGCCGGCTCCGACCGGCAATCCCGTTGTTCGTCCACTTTGGAGGGTTCTCCGTGCATCGAAATGTACAAAATAGGAGGCAAACGCACATCTCGATGTACTTTTATGCATCGAGATGTACAGTTAAAACGTTCTTCGTTCACCCGATTGACTTCTGACTCCTACCTCAACGCTGAGACGCTTCCCTAAGATTCCGCCCTATCGGTTCCCTTTGGCGCGGTTATGCGTTTTGCATAGCATCTGGCAGTTCCGGATGCCGGTGGAGCCGCCCTTCGACCAGGCGGTAACGTGGTCGGCATCCATCTCGTCGAGTTTCCAGATACGGGTGCGGCCCGCTTCGTGCCCGATGGCGCAGAGGGGGCAGTTCGAAAGACCCTCAGCCTTTGCTTTTTCGGTCTGGGCATCATAGACCTTGCGCATAGTGGGCTTGTCGAAGAGGCGCACGTTAAGGAGTTTAGTGTCCCGGCAGCCGCCGAGGACGTACTCGAAGATTCCTTTGCGGTTGGTGATGAAATCATCGTGCATCAATTCCCGTACTTTCGCCGAGAGGGCGGTATGGTCGTAGGCCCTGAAGTGGAAACGCTCGTAGAGTTCACCCCAATCGATGCCCTGCATTTCGGGATAGACATCATCGAACTTACTGTCCACCCAGTCGATTACGGTATTGAAGTAGGTCTTGATCTCCTGTATGTCGGTATCTCGGCGGTGTTTGCTCATATATGCGCTCACCCTATCCTGCGCGTCCAGATCTCTGCTCACCCATTCGAGAGCCGTGGCGAGGAACTGCTGGCGGTTGGCGGGACCTTTGACATAGCTTTCCCAACGCTGGATATTGGCGTTCCGGGAGTTGCTGAATTCTGCCTTGCAGGCGGAGACGAAAGGGCCAGAATAGACGGCGTTCAGCTCTTCCTGCCGATTGAGGGGGATGCCGGCTATGTTTATGGTCTTGAACCACTCCTTGATTTCATCCTCTGCCCGTTCACCTTCTCCCTCACAAACCCAGACGAGAAGTCTGGTCTGGAGGATTTTCTGCTGCAAGCCGTCGTTGAGGCTGTCAAAGTTCTGTTGCAGACCGTCAATCTTTACGGCGAACTTGTTTCTCAGGAAGCGGCCGAGCGATGTGATGCGCTGCTGGCCGTCGAGAACTTCGAGGCGTCCGCCATCGACTTTGTTGAAGTAGATAAGACCCAGCGGATAGCCTTTCAGCACGGACTCAATGACGGCTACGTCACGCTTGCCGTCTGCGTAGATGTAATTGCGCTGGTATTCGGGCTGGATGGTCAGGCGACCGGCAAGACCGTACAGGCCTTTACCTTCCAGTTCGTTGTACTCGAAGCCGTCGCACATCTGGGCTACGGTGTATGTTTCAAGTTTTGTTATCATTGCGCCTGCTTTTTTCGGATGAGAATTCGGCGATACGGGAGTTCGGGCTTCCCTTCGTCATTCAAGTAGTAGAGGTCGCCGTCGCGAAGGCCCTTGTTCTGATATTTCAGTTCACGGGGGAAAGGTTTCAAACCCAATTCGAGGCCATAATCTCCGTGAGGGTGGCCGATGATTTCGAACTGTTCGGGGCAATATTTATCCAGAAATGTCAACGGAACTCCCATTGCACCATCGTAGTCCGAAGGAATGGCATCGGTATAGGGAATTTCGATGGCATCGTAATTCTCATAATGGATATAAGCTGTCCGGCCCCGGATGTCCTTGTGCTTGCTATGCTTGAAGTTGTCGGCCATTGTCATAAGCTGAAGGGGTTGGTGCCGCCTGCCATGATCAACATTGGTAAACCAACAAGAGTTGCCCAATCGAGTAAAGTTTCCCTTGTATCCAAGCCGTTCAGCCTTTGCTTTATCACTCTCCTTTACTATGGTTCCATCTGGAACTCCAAAAACCATATCTGTCACATATCCTGTCGCTCCAAGCCACAGTCGGTTTTCCTTAATGAGAGGAAAAACCTCCTTATACGAAATTGCGTTCAAGTTCCCTATAACCATAAACTCCTTCCGGGATTCCATCAGCCATACCACGAATTCGCGAAACAATGAGAACGGTGGATTTGTCACAACCATATCCGCCTCGTCGAGCAGCGCACGTATCTCCTTGCTGCGAAAATCTCCGTCACCCTCGAGATATTGCCATTCGAGATCGTTGATGTCGATGCGCCCCTCGCCGGTCCGGTCGCATTCCAGGACGAATATCTTGCCGCTAATCTTGCTCTTGTCGATGTCGAACCATGGCCGGGAGGTCTCGAAGAGCGTGGGTTCCCAAGGCATTTTGTATTTCTTGCTCTCGGGTGCGTAGCTCGTGGAAATGAGCTTTTTCAGGCCGAGCAGCTGGAAGTTCAGGGCGAAGAACTTGGTGAAGTTGCTCCACTCGGGGTCATCGCAGGGAAGCAACACGGTCTTGCCCCGGAAAGTGTCGGGGTTGAAGTCCAGATAGGCATTGATTTCCTTCTGGATATCGGCATATTGGGTGTAGAACTCATCGTTTTTGGCCGCTTTGGCCGCTCCGAGATTGTCGTTTTTCGCCATATTGTCTCCGTCAGCTATTTGTACGTAACACACAAATATAAGGCATTTCCTTGATATTGACCGCAGAAAATGTGCTGAATCGCAGCGAGAGTCTCTTCACTGTCGTCCTTCAAGCTAAAAACAAGTCTTGACAATAATTCTTGCAGAATCGATTTTTTGTCGTACCTTTGTCTTCCCGCTCCCGGGAAGCACTGGAGAGGTGGGTGAGTGGCTGAAACCACCGGTTTGCTAAACCGACGTACGGGTCATTCCGTACCACGAGTTCGAATCTCGTCCTCTCCGCGCTACTTAAGATGGCGACTGTCAAGCCGTAAGGCCTTGAGGTCGCCATCATTCGTTTTCAGATTTTCAGCTTGACTCCCATCTTCACGAAAAGCTGCGCCATCCAGATGCACAGCAGCGAGAAGAGGGCGCATTTAAGCACGCCCACCCAGCCGCTCAGCCACTGCGGAATCGAAGGCGACACCACAATCCACAGAACGAGGAAGATATACGGCATCATATAGACCGTCAGCGTCGCATTCCCAGCAGGCCGGAAAGGCGCGAACCAGCGCGTAATCCCGTGCTCCTCGAGCAGGCGCAGCAGCGTGTACAGAGCCACGGAAAGCGCCGTCACATAGAAGCACCACGGAAGGGTGCCGAGATTCTTCGAAGTAATCCACCACCGATGCGAAAGAAACGCGAAAGCCGCGACCAGTCCCAATACCGCCCTCTGCCACCCGGAACGGGAACGAAGGCGCATATCGCAGAGCGAGAGCAGCATACCGCCCATCGCCATCAGCGGCCCGGACCCTTCGCCGAGATGCAGGGCCCCGGCGAAATTCGTGATGATATTGTCCGGAGCGATGAGGGTCGAGCCGTCACGCAGCCCGCTTGTCACGGCATTCACCACCACCAGCGACAGCCACACCAGAGGCAGCGCCAGCAGCCTCCTGCGGCAGAAAACATAGAGCGTCGCGCAGAAAAGGTACGCCCAGCCTATCAGCCCCAGAATCCCCCACCAGCTCGCGTGAAGCAGACCTCCGTCCTTCGTGCGATAGGTCAGGGCGAGGAACACGAGGCAGGCCGCGCCGAGCGCGACCAATCCTTTTTTCCACCTGAAGTCCTTCGGGTACTGATTCCATATCAGGAAGAAGCCGAGGAGCATTATCAGATAATACACCGCCCGGCCGTAGCCCAATACGGGCGCGAAATTGCTTCCTCCGTTCACGGTGAACACTCCCATCACCAGCAGCGCGAAACTCCTGGATATGATGTGTCCCAGAGTGGATTCCCCGCTCAGTCCCTTGGCGTAGCGGCGCTCGATGGCATAGGGAATAGACATTCCCATCGCGAAGAGGAACATCGGGAACACGATGTCCGAGAGTCCCATCCCGTCCTCGTACGTCTCCGTATGGCACAGCCAATGCGGAACATCGAGTACGGTCCAGAATTCATTGACTGCCACCATAAGGAACATCGTCATCCCCCGCAGCATATCGATGGCGCCGTTGCGGCCGCCCGAGAAATCAGCATTCATTTTCTGCAAATCTTTTCCGCAAAGGTATAAAAATCCCCCCTGCCATCATCCGGCTGTTTTACAATATCGACAAAAAGAAATACCGATAAATGCCGTCACAACTCTATCCGATAGCTGAAACTCGGCATTATGGGAATGAGAGAGACTTTCTTCCACTCCTTCGTGTCGGGAGAGTAGGTGAGCATAAAAGGATTGTGCCGGTTGGTGAGATTATATACACCCAGATTGAGAGTCTGCTTGACGCGCCTTCCGGTGAAGCGGAAGACGAGATTGCCGGTCGGGGCCGGCAATGACGTATAAGTCGAGGTCGGCAATGACGTGAAAGTCGAGCCGACAATGAAAAATGGATGCGCGGTCGTAGCCGATTATGAATGGAAACTGTCCGTGCTCATTGGACTGTGCCGGTACGGTGGGAAGGCAAGGGTCGCGGGCCGCATTGGACGCGGAGCGGCCGAGGAGAAGATTGCGGCCACTGACCCTTGCCTCCCCACCGCTGTCCGGGTTTCAAGTAAGGAGTAAAAATGGCGGAAAACGCTCCCTACCGGGCAGGACGGAGGCCGCAGAGAGAGGCGGAGTGCATCGAGATGTTCAAAACGCAGGCAAAGCGTACATCCCGATGTACTTTTATACATCGATGTGTACAGATAAAACGTTTTCCGCACATATCGATGCACAGGCTGACTTGCTGTGGGCTGTAAAGACCGGCGGCAAGACGAGATTGCCGGTCGAGCCGGCAATGACGAGAAAGATCGTGCCGATAATGACGAGGCCGGTGTATTGAAGGCCACGTTTTTGCCCCAAAACGTGGCCTTCGATGTATTAAAGTACATCGAAGGGATAAGATAAAACGTTTTTTCGTGGCCGTCACTGCCCCCCCCTGTTTTTCACATCGGAACACCCAAAATGACAAATTTTTCAGAAAATCAACATTGATTATCAACCGTTTACAAAATTGACCCCAAGAAGCGCGGAAAACAGGAAGGGTGTATTCCTTGGAAAATCTTGGAATACACCCTCGCTTGATGAATCGGTCCGCTGCGCCTACTGCTGCTTCCGGATGTCCAGATGGAGTTCGTCGAGCTGGGAGGCGTCGATGCAGGAAGGTGAGTCGATCATCACGTCGCGGCCCTGGTTATTCTTCGGGAAGGCGATGTAGTCGCGGATGGTCTCCTGGCCTCCGAAGAGGGCGCATACGCGGTCGAATCCGAACGCGAGGCCTCCGTGAGGCGGAGCTCCGAACTTGAAAGCGTTTATGATGAAGCCGAACTTGTACTCGGCCTCCTCTTCACCGATGCCGAGTACCTCGAACATACGTTTCTGCATCTCCGCGTTATGGATACGGATGGAGCCGCCGCCGAGCTCGGTGCCGTTCAGCACGAAATCATAGGCATTCGCACATACCCTCTCCAGATCCTCTTTCCTGTCGGAATAGAACCACTGCTCGTGTTCCGGCTTAGGGGCCGTGAACGGATGGTGCATAGCATAGAAACGTCCGTCCTCCTCGCTCCATTCCAGCAGAGGGAAGTCCACGATCCACAGCGGAGCGAAGACCTTGGGGTCACGGAAGCCCAGACGGCCGCCCATCTCTATGCGGAGCACGCCGAGCTGCGTCTGAGTCTTACGCTTCGGGCCGCAGAGAAGCAGAATGAGGTCTCCCTCACGTGCCGAAACCCCTTCGGCTATGGAGGAGAGGTCCTGCTGCGAGTAGAACTTGTCCACCGAAGACTTGAACGTGCCGTCGGCAAGGCACTTGACATATACAAGGCCCTTGGCCCCCACCTGAGGGCGCTTCACCCATTCGGTGAGTTCGTCCGTCTGCTTGCGCGTGTATTCCGCGCAGCCGGGAACCGCTATGGCTCCCACGTAGGCGGCGGAGTCGAAGACACTGAAACCGTGTCCCTTCACAAGCTCCGTGACCTCGTGAATCTTCATTCCGAAACGCACGTCCGGCTTGTCGGAACCGTAGCTGTCCATCGCCTCATACCAGGTCATACGCGGAAGCGGGGACGGAATCTCCACGCCGAGAGCGTTGCGGAACATCTCGCGCATCATCCCCTCGAACATATTCAGCACGTCCTCCTGCTCCACGAACGACATCTCGCAGTCGATCTGAGTGAACTCCGGCTGACGGTCGGCCCTCAGGTCCTCGTCACGGAAGCAGCGCACGATCTGGAAATAGCGGTCGTAGCCCGCCACCATCAGAAGCTGCTTGAAAGTCTGCGGAGACTGCGGCAGAGCGTAGAACTGGCCCGGATTCATACGGGAAGGCACGACGAAGTCGCGAGCGCCCTCCGGAGTGCTCTTTATCAGATACGGAGTTTCTATCTCCATAAATCCGTTGCGGTCCAGATAGCCGCGCACCTCCTGTGCGAGACGGTGGCGCAGAGCCAGAGCCCTCTGGAGAGGCGGACGGCGCAGGTCCAGATAACGGTACTTGGCGCGCAGGTCCTCGCCGCCGTCACTGACTTCCTCGATGGTGAAAGGAGGAGTCACGGACTTGTTCAGAACCGTGACGGACTCGAGCCTGATCTCGACCTCGCCCGTGTCCATCTTCGCGTTCTTGCTCTGACGCTCGATGACTTCGCCTTCCGCCTGTATGACGAACTCGCGTCCGAGAGCGGAGACGGTCTCCTGGAGAGCCGCATCGGATGCGTCCACCACAAGCTGGGTGATGCCGTAACGGTCTCTCAAATCTATAAAGGTCATACCGCCGAGTCTGCGGGTCTTCTGAACCCAGCCGGCCAGAGTTACTTTCTTTCCTTTGTCTGCGATGCGAAGTTCGCCGCAAGTGTGTGTTCTGTACATTATTATTGTCCCGTTACCAAAGGTGGCCCCCGGGGAGGCCACCTTGAATTCTGTTTTCTGAAAAACGATTAGTCCTCGTCCTTTTCCTGAGCTGCGTAATCTGCAAGCAGCTTGGTCTGGACATCTCCAGGAACCGGCTGATAGTCAGCAAACTCCATTGTGAAAGTAGCTGAACCGGAAGTGATGGAGCTGAGGGTCGTCGAATAGCGGTAAAGCTCCGCGAGCGGAACCCTCGCCCTGAGAACCGAGAAGCCGCCGTCCGCTCCGAGGTCGCCGAGAATGCCGCGGCGGTTCTGGAGGTCGGACATACAGGCTCCCTGATACTCCGCAGGGGTGAGAACCTCCACGTTGTAGATAGGCTCGAGAATCTTAGGGCCGGCGAGACGGAAGGCCTCCTTGAAGGCGTTGCGGCCCGCGATGATGAAGGCGATTTCCTTGGAGTCCACCGGGTGCATCTTGCCGTCATAAACGAAGACGCGGATGTCGCGGGCATAGGAGCCTGTCAGAGGTCCCTCGGACATCTTCTCCTTAATACCCTTGAGGATGGCCGGCATAAAGCCCAGATCGATGGCGCCGCCGACTACGCAGTTATAGAACTCGAGTTTGCCTCCCCATTCCAGCTCGGTGATGTCCTGAGTCTTGATGTTCAGCTGTGTGTCCTTGCCGTCGATCTTGAACTTGGTGTTCAGCTCGCCCTCTGCCGGGCATACGAGCAGATGCACTTCACCGAATTGGCCGGCTCCGCCGGACTGCTTCTTGTGACGGTACTGCGCCGTGGCGACTTTCGTGATGGTCTCGCGGTAAGGCACCTTCGGAGCGAAGAGCTCGATCTCGAGGCCGAACTCGTTGTTCAAGCGCCACTTGACGATGTTTATGTGCTGCTCGCCGTTTCCGCTGAGGATGGTCTGGCGGAGCTCCTTCGAATACTCCACGACTACGGTAGGGTCCTGGAAGGAAATCTTCTTCAGAGCGTCGCCGAGCTTCTGCTCGTCGGTCTGGTTCTTCGCCTTGATGGCGCAGCGGTATTTCGATGCCGGGTATTCGATCTTGTCGTAAACGAGACCGGAGCCGATGGCCGAGAGGGTCACGTTCACCTTTCCGTTCTTCAGCTTGACCACGCAGCCGAAATCGCCCGCGTGAAGCTTGGTGACGGCCTCCTTCTTCTGGCCCGCGACAGCGTAGATGGCGGAGAAACGCTCCTTGTTTCCTGTGGCGGCATCTTCATAATCCACACCGGTGGTGACGATTCCGCTCATAACCTTGAAGAACGAAACTTCTCCGAGGTGCTGCTCCACGTCGCTCTTGTAGATGAAGAGGGATGCCGGATCGCTTTCCTTTCCCGAAGGGGCCGGAGCCATATCCTTGATGAACTCGAGGAGTCTCTTGATGCCCACGTCCTTCTTCGCTGAAGTGCAGAATACCGGATAAGCCTGGCCGGAAGTGTAGCCGGCGGCGAGGCCCTTCACTATCTCCTCGGCGGAAAGGTCGCCCGCCTCGAAGTATTTCTCCATCAGTGCCTCATCGTACTCGGCAGCCTTCTCCACGAGTTCGGCGTGCATTTCCTCGGCCTGGGCGGCATACTCCGCGGGGATGTCCATCTCCTCGCGTGTGCCGTTCTGGTCCTTATAGTGATAGTACTTCATAGTGAGCACGTCCACGAAGGAGTCGAAGGCGGTACCCGGGTTCACAGGGAACTGTATGAAGACTGGCTTGGCTCCGAAAGTCTCCTTCAGGGAATGCTGGATGACATCCCAGTCGGCCTTTTCGCTGTCGAGCTGGTTCACCACGAGGATCAGAGGAAGCTTGGCCTTGGCGGCATAGCGGTGGAAGATTTCCGTTCCCACCTCGACACCCTGCTGAGCGTTTATCACGAGGAGGCCGTTCTCGCACACCCTGAACGCGGAGAATGCGCCGCCGCAGAAGTCGTCGGCACCCGGAGCGTCTATGATATTGATCTTGGTCCCGGCGAACTCGGCATAGAGCGGAACCGCATAGACGGACCTCTGGTTAATCTTCTCGATCTCTTCGTAATCGGAAACCGTGTTCTTGTCTTCTACAGTGCCTCTGCGGTCGATGACTTTACCTTCGTAAAGCATAGCTTCAGCCAACGTGGTCTTACCGGACTTAGTGCTGCCGATAAGGACCACGTTGCGGATGTCTTTGGTTGAGTATTCTTTCATTGCGTTATTAATTTGATAATTTCTTTCCGGTAAAATTGCAATAGCTCGCGAAGTTATGCATTTTCTCATCGAAACGCAAAAGCTGATGCCCAAAAATGATTACTTTTGTAACGATGAAAGAAATCAGACTGCTCGGCCCTATGCACGAGGGGGTCCCTGAGGCCGGCTGCGATGAAGCCGGAAGGGGACCTCTCGCGGGTCCCGTATTCGCCGCAGCGGTGATTCTGCCGCCGGACTTCAGCCATCCCAAGCTGAACGATTCGAAAAAGATGAACGCCCGCGACCGCTCCGAACTCCGGGACATCATCAAGCGGGAGGCCATAAGCTGGGCGGTGGCATCCCTGAGCGCGGAGGAGATAGACCGGCTGAACATCCTCAACGCTTCTATCGAGGGGATGTGGAGGGCCGTGGCGAAACTCGACGTGCAGCCCGGCTTCCTGCTGATAGACGGCAACCGCTTCAAGCCGACCGGACAGATTCCATACACGACGGTGGTGCACGGAGACGCCATCTACGCCAGCATCGCGGCGGCCTCCGTACTTGCGAAGACCGCACGCGACGAATATATGCTGCGCCTTGCGGAGAAATACCCGCAGTACGGCTGGGAGCGCAATATGGGCTACCCCACCCCGGAGCACATCGAGGCGATCCGCCGCTACGGCTACACCCCCGAGCACCGCAGGTCTTTCCACCCCAAGCAGCTGGAGCCTACGCTTTTCTGAAAACTGTCAGAAGACTATCTCTTCGCCCCTGTAGAAATCGAGCAGACGCGAGGTGAGCAGGTACTCATAACGCGCCTTCACCAGATCCGACCCGGCGGACAGCAGGCGGGTCTTCGACTCGTTGAACTCCGTGACGCCGGCTTTGCCGTTCTCGTATTTGGCCTTCATCAGGGCGAAAGCATCCTCCGCGCTCCGCTTCGCCGCTTCGCTGCTGCGCAGCTTCTCCTGCGCATTCACAGCATTGAGGTACGCCTGCTGAATCTCCTTATACAGAGACTTTTTCGTGCTTTCTATCCGCAGCTCCTGCGCGGAGCGGTTCAGTTTCGCCAGCTTCAGCTGATTGCGCGTGGAGAACTGCGAGAAGATCGGGATGTTCATACTGAGTCCGACGTATTGGCTGAAATTGTTCGAAAGCTGATTGTAGAAGCCGTCGTTGGAACGGCCGCTGGAAGTATAGTAGTTAGTCCCCAGACCGCCGCTCAGCGACAGCGTAGGCAGGAACGCCCCCTTCGCGACGGCGATATTCGCGTCCATATAGTCCAGCATCAGCTCCTGCGAGGCCACGGCCGGACGTATCCGCACCGCGTCAGCATAAATCTCCTCGGGCTTCAGCAGCGGTTTCGGCTCCAGACTCCCGGCCTGCGGACGCACTATGGCGAAACCCTCGGGGTCAGGCAGTTCCAGCAGCTGAGTAAGTTCCAGAACCGCTGTCGCGAGATTCCCCTCCGCCTGCGTGAGCGTGAGGTAGCTCTGGGCGAGAGTCGCCTGCTGCGCCGACACCTCCGCACCGCTTGCCTTGCCGTTTCGTCTCATATCCTCCAGACGCACCACCTGCAGCGAATCGATCGTTATCTGACTCTTCGCCACTTCCAGAATCTCGTAATTATACAGCACCTGCGCGTAAGCCTGCGCCACGCCCACACGGATATCATCGCGAGCCTTCTCGAGATCGGCCGCCGCACTCTTCAGCGAAACCTCGCCCAGAATGACATTGTTCCTGACTCTGAACCCCTGGAACAGAGAAAGCTGACCTCCGAGACTGAACGAGGAACTTGTCGTGTTCGTGTTCGAATAGGTGTTGTCCGCAGTCAGACCGCGCCCGAAAGACAGATTCTCCGAGGCGCTCGCATAGATTTGCGGCAAATGGGCACTACGCGCGGTATTCAGTTCCACTTCCTTCTGCGAAAGCGCATTCTCGCTCTGCCTGACCGTCAGACTGTGCTCCAGCGCATAGTCCATACACTCGCGAAGAGTCCATTCGCGGCCGGCCAGTTCCTGTCCGGCCAATCCCGTTCCTCCTCCCCACAGGGCCGCCGCAGCGGCCAACAGTATTGCCAATCCTTTCATAATCTCCGCCTCCGGTGTTAATTGATTATTCTCGACCCTCTCACCACATCGCCCTCCTTCAGACCTTCCTTCACCTCGATGGTCACGCCGTCGCTGAGTCCGGTCTGCACGAGAGTGCGGGTGAAGCCCCCGTCAGCATTCTTCAGGTAGACGTAAGTGTCCTCGCCCTCGAACTCCAGCGCACTTTCCGGCACCGAGAGGACCTGTGTGGCGCTCTCCAGGACGATCTCGGCATTGGCACTGTAGCCGGAACGGATCATCTTGTCCGCCTGTACGGAGACGGCCGCCTTGATTTCGAACTGGTTCGCTCCGTTGTTCAGCACGGCCTTGGGCGAAATGTACTCCAGGGTAGCGTCGAAACGGTAATTCTGCATAGCTCCGATGGTGATGATGACCGGCATCCCTATCTCCAGTGTGCCCACCTCCGTCTCATCCACGTTGCCGTCGAAAATCAGGTCGGACATATCCGCGACAGTGGCGACGGTCGTGCCGTCGTTCATAGTGTTCGCCTGTATCACCGAGTTTCCGACCTTCACGGGCACATCCAGGATAAGCCCGGTGATGGTGGAGCGGACCAGAGTGGATGAGGATGTGGCGTTCGAAGAGGACACGCCGTCGCGGATGACCTCCAGAACATCATTGGCCGAGGCCAACTCCTCCTTCGCCTGATTCAGGCTCTGCAGGACTTTGTCGTAGTCCTCCGCACTCACGAGATCCTTGTCGAAGAGCGCCTTCTGGCGGCCGTAGTCGACCTCCGCCTGCCTGAGGTTCAGCTCGGCGAGCCTCACGCGGCTCTGCGCGGAGCTGAGCGACTGCATATCCGGGATGACTTTGAGCCGGGCGATGACCTCGTCCTTGGCCACCTGCTGGCCGGCCTCCTTGTAGAGAACATCGATGATGCCGTTTATCTGGGGCTTGATGTTCACTTCGTTGCGCGGCTCTATCTTGCCCGTGACTATGGTCGTGCGGCTGATGTCCGCAGGGGCGACGGTGATCTCTCTGTAGATGACCGGCTCCGGACGGGACTTGATGTACAGGTACACGAAAGTTCCGATGAAGAGCACCGCTATGAGTGCGTAGAAGATGTACTTGGTAATTCTTTTCATATCTGTCGTTTTTTGTTTTTTCATTCATCACGCATCGCGTCCACAGGCTTGATGCTCATAGCTCTGCGGGCCGGAGCGAGTCCGGCGGCCGCTCCGAGCAGCGCCAGCAGGGCTGCGGCGGCCATAGCGAGACCGAAACTTATCTGGAAGGACACGCCCTGACTCTGCATAGCCAAATCCAATGCGCTGAGTATCATCACGGTGAACATTATGCTGAGCATTCCCGCCATAAAGGTCAGGGTTATGCTCTCGGCCATAATCTGGGAGAGAATCATTTTCGGGGTCGCCCCTATAGCGCGGCGGATGCCGATCTCGACCGTGCGCTCCTTCACCGTGACTATCATAATGTTGCTCACTCCGATGGCTCCGGCGAGCAGAGTGCCGAGCCCCACGAGCCAGATGAGCAGATTCACGCCTCTCATAAGGTCGTCCATATAGGTGAAGAGTTCTTCGGTATCGATGATCATCAAGGCCTGCTCGTCCCCGGGGTCTAAGCTGTGTTCGCGTGAGACCGTCTGTCTTATTTTCCTCTGTATGCCGCTTACCTTTATGCCGCTCTTGCCCGTCATACAGAGCATATCCACCTCGCCTCCCCTATGGTATATCTGCTGGGCTACCGTGATGGGGATGATGACACTCTGGTCGGCCGTGCCGTTTATGCTCATATTGCCTGCGCTGAAATCAACTCCGATCACCTGATAGTAGATGGGTCCCACGCGGATGAACTTTCCGCAGGGGTCGCCCCCTCCCGGAAAAAGCTCGTTATAGATTTTCTTGCCTATGACGCAGACCTTGCGTCCGGCGGTCACGTCCACTATGTTAATGTAGCGTCCGTATTTGAGTTTAGGAGACTCCACATTGGAATAGTCTTCCTTGACTCCCTTCACGCTGCACTTCGAAGACTTCGCTCCATAGACGGCGTCGCCTCCCCAGATCGCGAGAACCGGGGTCACCACGTCGAGTTCGGGAACCATCTGGCGCATACGCTCCACATCTGTCATCGTCAGGCTCCAGGAGCGCCCCTCCCGCAGCCCCTTGTAAGGCTTCGACGTCCTGCCCGGAACGAGGATGGCAGTGTTCGTGGCGAAACCCTCGAAATTCTTCATAAGCAAGGCCTTGACCCCGTCGCCGCCGCCGAGCATAAAAAGGAGCATAAAAAGTCCCCAGAACACTCCGAAACCTGTCAGCAGCGTGCGGCTGCGGTTCCTGGTCAGCGTGCCGACTATCTCTCTGAATCCGTCTATATCCACTCTCATAACGCTATTCTGCTCTAAGTGCTTCTATCGGTCTGACTTTCGCGGCACGAAGAGCGGGGATGAGTCCCGCCAGAGTGCCGGCGACGATGAGTACCAGCGTGGCTTCCAGAGCCACGTCAAGCCCGACGGAATAATCCGACCCGGAAGTGATCTGCACCCCCATCACGCTCTTGGTCTGTCCGCCGAGCTTCAGAGTCATCACCTCGCAGGCTATCATCCCGAGGAACATTCCTATGTAGCCCGACACCGCCGTGATGACCACGCTCTCCGAAAGGATAAGCCTGGTGATGCTCCAGGGCTTCGCTCCTATGGCCTTGCGTATTCCGAACTCGTGAGTGCGCTCCTTCACGGAGATGAGCATAATGTTGCTCACTCCCACGATACCGCTCAGCAGCGTGAACAGGCCGACAATCCACAGGGCTATATCGGTTATTTTCATAGCTTTGTTCACCTGCAGGCCGGTAGTGAAATTGTTCCAGAGATAGATGGCGGAGTTGTCGTCCGGAGCGGCGCGGTGCGCCCTGTTGAATATATTCGTGAATCTCTGCTCGAAAGCCTCGTTCTCCTTTTCCGTCTCCAGACCGTGGAAACTGAAATAGAAATAATCCATCTTCTCGCCCTTGGCGTATATGGACTTCATCGTGTCGTATGGGATATAGGCCGTATGTCCCATCATCGCGCTCCGGGCCTTATATATGCCCACGACCTTGCAGAGATAGTTGTTCACCTTTATCTCCTTGCCCACAAGGCTTTCCGGCTCCTCCTCCGACAGGAGCCGCGCCGTATTCGATCCGATGACGATGACCTTGCGCTTCTGCTCGTCATCGTATCTGTTTATGAAGCGGCCGGCGGTCATCTCGCGTGCGGACTCCACTTTCTCCAGATCGGAAGTGACTCCGTTCAGGCCGGCTGAAACGTGTCTTCCGCCATAGGCGAGCGTCACCGACTGCTCGGCCTGCAGAATCGGGGCCACGTCATCTATGTGGTCGGCGAAGGTCTCGCTCTTGCTTAGCCTTATGTCCTTGTCCGAGAATTCTATGATGCGGCCCCGTTCCAGTCCGTCGTAAGGCTTGCTCGTCTCGCCCGGCCAGACCTGGATGCTGTTCAGGTCCAGCCCCCGGGTATTAGCCTCATTCGTGCTCTTCAGGCCGTTTCCGGCTCCCAGAAGCACGATGAGCATAAAGATGCCCCAGGCTACCGCGAATCCCGTCAGACAGGTGCGCAGTCTGTTGCGACGGATGGACACCCAGATTTCAGTAAACAGGTCGTGCATCACTTCATTATGGTTTTAGTGCCGAACGCCGAGGCGTTATGCATCCCGTTCATCTCTATGTTCCCGATGAGACCGTCCTTGATATGGATGATCTTGTCCGTGCAGTTCGCCACGCCGCTTTCGTGGGTGACGACTATGATGGTGACGTGCTCGTCCCTGTTCAGCTGCGCGAGCAGTTCCATAACTTCGACCGAGGTCTTCGAGTCGAGGGCTCCCGTAGGTTCGTCGGCCAGCAGAATCTGAGGCTGAGCTATGAGGGCGCGGGCTATCGCGACTCTCTGCTTCTGGCCTCCGGACATTTCGTTCGGATAGTGCGAGGCCCAGGCGGCCAGTCCCAGCCTTTCGAGCTGCTCCATCGCGAGGGTTCTGCGGCGGCTGCGCGGGACTCCCCGGTAGAAGAGCGGAAGCTCCACGTTCTCGAGGGCCGTCTTGAAGCCGATGAGATTAAACGACTGGAATATGAAGCCGATCATATGATTCCGGTACTCGGCGGCCTTGCTCTCGCTTAGCCCCTTTATGAGACGGCCGTCCAGCAGGTATTCGCCGCTGTCATAGTCGTCCAGTATCCCGAGGATGTTCAGGAGCGTGGATTTGCCGCTTCCGGAAGCTCCCATAATGGAGACGAACTCGCCCTTGTCTATGCTCAGGTCTATGCCCTTCAGCACGTGCAGCGGCTGTCCGTTGTCATAAGTCTTGTTAATGTCTTTCAGTTCTATCAGCATTATCTTCCGATATTTAGAAAACTTCAAATAACAAACTGCATCATCAGAAGCAGTTTATTCTTTTTATGTTTCTTACGTTCAGTCCGTACGTTGTCTCCGAATGTTTAGTGATTCCTAAAAAATAACTTAAGCAAGCACAAAACTATACATAAATATATTAATCACCATCAGCTCACTTGTGTATTAAGTGTTGTAGGAAACTAATACACTGCAAAGGTATGCACTTCTTTCGATAATGCAAGTGATTCGGTAAGTTTTTTTGAAGGATTTTTGTGATTTAGTGATGGCGAAAAAATAAGTTGGTACGTTTTTGTGGACACATATGTTTCCGAAGAAGGAGTGTACCGGAGGACACGACTGACGAGCAAATGAATATAGCCCGGAAAGACGGGCAAATAAAAAAAGATATTGTTCTTTCGAGCAATATCCCTCCATAATGCACCGCCTCACGCGGTGCTGAGTGATGATTCCGACTACTCGGCGTCCTCGCAGCAAGCGTCAGCGCAGGCCGCAGAGTCGGCGCAGGCGGTGGAATCGCAGCAGGCGGTGGAATCGCAAGCCGCAACAGCCTCAGTCGCCTCGGACTCGGCTGCCTTCGCAGCCTTCTTGGAGTTGTTACCACAGGCAGCTGCAGCGAATACTACTGCAACGACTGCCAAAAACATAAATGCCTTTTTCATAAGTTATTGAATGTTTATTTTCGCCGCAAAAGTATAACTAAAATTTTTAAACTCAAAGATATATTTAAGAAATCTAAGCTTATATCGTTTTTGCTGTCAGAATGTTAGAGGTTCGCGCCGCCGCGCGGGAGTTTGAACACTTCCATATCGTAAATCCTGCCCTCCCCGATATGGAAGCGCAGGGCCGTCCGGAAAGTCTGCCAGCCCATAAGTCCGGCCGCCCCGGGGTTCAGCGTAAGCATCTGATACCGCTCGTCATATATTACTTTCAGTATATGCGAATGCCCGCAGACGAAGACCTCCGGGCGATAACGCTCGATGAGCGCACGCGAGCGGATATCGTAATGCCCCGGATACCCCCCGATATGCGTCATCAGGACTTTCATCCCTCCGCATTCGAAACACTGATGTCCGGGGTACTCCGAGCGGATATCCTGCCCATCGCAATTTCCATAGACAGCCACCAGCGGCTTGAAGTCGGAGAGCGTCTTCGCGAAAGACGCACCGCCGCCGAAATCCCCCGCGTGCCAGAGCTGCTCCACCGGCTCCAGAAAATCGCGGAACTCATCAGTGAAGATCCCGTGGGTATCCGAAATCAGTCCTATGTACATAACGTCAAAGCGGCTGCTGAAGATTAGCCCATTATAGCCTTATATAGATATTATTCTTATACAGCGGCCAGAGGCAGCAGAATATCACGAGAGCGAAAAGCACTGCGTAAAGCAGGGAGGTAAGCTCGTTCTGAGAGAAGAACGCGGCTCCCGGCTGGCCGCCTATGAACTGATAGCTCTTCGCGAACACTCCGCTGAGCACGAAAGCCATCAGGGCGTTCGAACCCATCGCCTTGAAAGGCTCGAATATCCTGTGCGCCCCCAGAATGTCCACGCAGAAAGTCAGGAAAGCGAGCGTCACCATCGCCCAGCCGCCGGCGAAGAACACATAAGAGGCGCTCCAGAGCGGCTTGTTGATAGGAATCCAGTTGTCCAGAATCTCAGCGGACACGACGGACACTATGCCCCAGAAGAAAATCCTGCATACCATATAGCTCTCAGCCGCCTTGGGGTCGGAAGGATTCTCGGCGCGCAGCGCGTTCGTACCTTTTATGAGCTTGCCCACGAGATAGCCGATGAGGCAGGATGCCGCAGCGGTGAGCGAACCCAGAACCCCCTCGGGATCGAAGGCCGCACGGGTGCCGTCAGCGAAGCGGTAGCCGTGATAGACGTGGTCCTCCCCCAGGAGCGCCACATCGATTCTGCGCGATACGCAACCCTCCAGAGTGAAAGGCCCCGGCTCGCGTCCGAATATGAGCAATATGCCCGTGAACAGCACGCAGAGCACTCCGACGGCTATGCCTACCTTCTTCGGGGTCTTCAGCCAGACGGCGAGCAGACCCGCTATCAGATAGGCCATCGCTATCCTCTGGAGCACGCCGAAAATGCGTTTGCCGCTCAGCCAGTCCGTCCATTCCTCCCAGCCGAACACCAGATGTCCCCCGCTGGTCGGGAAGAAAGGGTATAGGTTCAGCAGGAAGCCCACGAGAAAGATGCCTATCGCCCTCTTCACTACCTTCAAGGCTCCCGCGCGGGCATTCCCCTCGTACTTCGAGAAAGAGAAAGCCATCGCGCAGCCCATACAGAATACGAAGAACGGGTACACGAGGTCCGTCGGGGTGCAGCCGTCCCAGGACGCGTGGCGGAGCATACCGAACTGGTGCGCCCAGGTCCCCGGATTGTTTACGATGCACATAAAGGCGACCGTAAGGCCCCTGAGCACATCGAGAGATTCGAAACGCTTTTTCATATGAAATTGAAGATTAATCCATAAAATGCAGATAAACAGCTTCCGCAGCAGTCAGAGCCGCAGTCTCAGTGCGTAGCCGCGAAGCTCCCAGATGCACCGGAATGAAGCCCGCAGCGAGCGCGGCTTCAGCCTCCCCGCGCGAGAAATCCCCCTCCGGACCGACCAGAATGACTATTTCCGGCAGCTCTCCCCTGCGGACGCTTTCGCGTCCAATCCCGTCACACCCATCCGCCTCCTCCACTCCGGTAGCCGCTGAGCCGGCCGCTCCGCAGCCATCCTCCGCCTCCGTGTACCTGCCGCTCCATCTTTCGGCGGGCAGATACCTTCGCAGAGCCTCCTTTATGGAAATTCTCGGAGCGGCCTCGTTCTCGAAACAATACGCTATCAGCTTGAGGGCTCCCGAGGGAGCCTTGTCGATGTATTCCTTCACGCTCATCATCCCGGCTATGTGCGGGACCGCCCCTTTCAGGGACTGCTTGGATGCGGCAAGCAGGATTCTTTCCAGACGCTCCGGCCTGAAGACCTTCCTCTCGGAACGCTCCCCTATCACGGGAACTATCTCGTCCAGACCCAGTTCCGTACCCTTCTCCGCGAACCATTCGTAACGGTCCGCATTCTTCGTCGGACACACCGCCATAGTAAGGCGGTAGGGATGCGCTCCCCAGTCCTTCTCGATGCCGAGAATCCGCGCACCCACGGACTTGGGGGACGCGTCCGTAATGACGCAAGTATAGAAAGTACCCTCGCCGTCGATGACGTGTATTCGCTCACCCTCGCGATGGCGCAGGACTTTCACGCAATGAGCGGATTCCTCCTCGTCCAGGGTGCAGAAACTCCCGTCCACCTTTCTGCTGTAGAAGATTTCCATTACGCCCTGATGATTTTCACCTGTCCGTCCACTTCGACCTTTATGATCTGGGAGGAGACTCCGGTGGCTCCGCTCTCGAGGGCGGAAGCGACGGTATAGTCCGCCGCCTGAAGAATCTCGGGGCTGATCTGCGCGAAATTCCCGGGAGCGGGTTCTCCCGAAATATTCGCGGATGTGGACACTATCGGCTTTCCGAAACGTCTCACCAGCTCCACGCAGAACTCCGACATAGGGATGCGGATGCCCACCGAGCCGTCCGGGGCCACCGTATTGAATGCGAGATGATGCCTTTCCCCTTTGGGAAGAGCCTCCCCGGGAGCCGGGGCGGGACCGCAGATGGCTCCGGGATAGATGAGAGTCATCGGCCTGTCATTGACCTCAACGAGGTCGATGGCTATGTTCGGAATGACTTTTATGTATCTCGCGACCATATCCATATCGGAGGCGAGCAGCACGAGCGACTTGCTGTCGCTGCGCCTTTTTATCTCATAGATTCTGGCGACGGCGGCCGGGTCGGTCGCGTCACAGCCCAGCCCCCAGACCGTATCCGTCGGATATAGGATGACTCCGCCCGCTTTCAGGGCTTTCAGTGCCGCATCGGTCTGAGCGGCTACATCGATAATCTTCTTTGCCATAGTAATATAGAAGTCTTTTCGTGCGCGGCCTTCCGCTTATTCCTGAAATGCCGTCACTTGGAAATCATCTGTCGAAAAGCGTTCCTTTCTTCTTCCAGTACCTTATGAGCATCCAGCCGAAAAGCATACCGCCGAGATGGGCGAAATGGGCCACGCCGTCCGCAGTGCCCGTGACGCCGGTGAAGAGTTCGATGCCCGCGAAGATGATGACCATCCACTTGGCGCTCAGGCTCACAGGAGGGAAGAGCAGGGTGAGACGGCTCTGTGGGAAGAGCATCGCGTAGGCGAGGATGATGCCGTAGATGGCTCCGGAGGCACCCACGGTAGGGGTCACCTTGAGTCTTGCGTAACTCTCCGCCGCCTGAAGGGAGCCGTCCGCAAGGGCGTTCATATAGCTTGTGGCCTGGAGATATTCCACTCCCGTATGGAGCGCGGCGGCTCCGAGGCCGCAGACGAAATAGAAAATGAGGAACTTCCGTGAGCCTATGATCCGCTCCACCACGCAGCCGAAAATCAGCAGGGTGTACATATTGAAGAAAATATGCCAGAAGCCTCCGTGCATAAACATATGGGTGATGTACTGCCACCAGTGGAAGTAGGCGGATGTCGGATAGAAGAGCGCAAAACTCTCGAACATAAACTGTTTGCGCAGGAGAGTCATCACGAAGACCAGCACGTTTATGATTATGAGGTTCTTGGTGACGGTGGGGAGGCCGCTCAGAAAGCCGCCTGAGGAATTACGGTCGTAATAGTAGTAATCTGCCATAGAGGAGGATTAAAATTTCTTGTCTAATTCATTGACAGGTAATAAACTGATAACTCTGCGCCCGTTCGGGGTGTATTCGGGGTTGCCGCAGGCGAAAAGCGCATCGAGCAAATGCTGTGCCTCGAATGGGCTCTTCAGCGGGGCCTCGGACATCGCGCCCAGCAGGGCGAATTTCTCCGCCAGCGAGTTCTTCATCGCGACGCTCACGGAGTCGGGACCTTCCGAGAGGAGCAGAATCAGGTCGGAAACCATCTTCTCCACTGCCGCCGCATCGCAGGAATACCCCTCCGGGACTCCGGAAACCACTATCGTATCCGTCCCGAAAGCGGATATGTCGAAGCCCAGCGAGCTCAGCAGGGAGGAGTACTCGTCAAAGAGGAGCCGGTTCTCCACCCCGACTCTGACCTGTACGGGGAAGAGGGAGGCCTGGGTGACGTGGGTTTCGGAGTCGAGAGAGTCGAGGAATCTCTCGAAAAGGATTCGTTCCCTTGCCCTGCGGATGCTTACGACCATAAGCCCGGAGCTGCCCGGAGCCACTATATATTTCCCCTGAAGGATGATAAGCTGCGTGGTAGGGAGGAATTTGTCCTCGAAAAGCGCCCCGTAGTCCCGGCTCTTGTCCACTGCCCCGGAAAAGCCGGAAGCGGGGAAAGAATCGAAGGAGGAGGGGGCGGAAGGATTGGCCGCGGAGCGGCCGCCGGGATGAGCGCCGGCGTCTTCGGAAAAGGCTTCTTCGGAGCGGCCGAGGTCGAAAGGATTGAAATCCGGGTCCGTGCCTATGGACGGGGCGGGCGAGCTGCGGAAGCCGTCGAAGTCCCCGCTGAGCTGCGGAAGCTCGACCGAACCTTCAGTGTCGAAGTCTATGCTCGCGCCGAATGCGTTCTGGCCCAGAGTCTTGCGCACGCTGGCGTAGATTACCTGGAAGATTATGGAATCCTCCTCGAACTTGACTTCGGTTTTAGTCGGGTGGATGTTCACATCGACGCTCCCGCTCGGGACTTCGAGGAAGAGGAAGTAGGTCGGCGTGAGTCCGGGGGCCATAAATTCCTCGTAGGCTTTCATCACGGCCCTGTGCAGGTAGGCGCTCCGGAAGTATCGCCCGTTCACGAAGAAGAACTGGCTGCCGGCGGTCTTGCGGGCCGAGTCGGGACGGCCGATGAAGCCGTCGAGTCCGACTGCGGAACTGCGGGCGTGCAGGTCCACCACCTCGGAGGCAAGGGATCCTCCGAGCAGATCGGTTATCCTGAATTTCAGCGACTTGGCCGGCTTGAGCACGTAGATGTCGCGGCCGTTGTGGCTGAGCGAGAATCCGAGTTCGGGACGGGTGAGGGCGATGCGAGTGAACTCCTCCACTATGTGCTTGAACTCGATATTGTCGGATTTCAGGAACTTGCGTCGGGCGGGGACGTTGTAGAAGAGGTTGCGGACGGCGAAATTGCAGCCCTTCGGGGCTGCGCACTCCGTGCGGGACTGCACTGCGGATGCCTGGATGATGACCTCAGTGCCCACTTCGTCCTCCTGTCGGCGGGTTTTCAGGCTGACTTGCGCTACGGCGGCGATGGATGCGAGGGCCTCGCCCCTGAAACCGTAGGTGCCGATGGCGGAGAGGTCTTCGGCGCTGCTGATTTTCGATGTGGCGTGACGCTCGAAACAGAGCAGAGCGTCGTCGGGGGACATTCCGCAGCCGTTGTCTATCACCTGGATGAGCGTGCGCCCGGCATCTGCGATGACGACCGTAACGGAATCCGCTCCGGCATCCACCGCATTCTCCATCAGCTCCTTGACGACGGACGCGGGTCTCTGGACGACCTCGCCCGCAGCTATCATATCGGCTATGTTGCCGGGTAGAATCTGCAGTCTGCCCATTACAGGATGGTGAAGAATTTCGCTATGTACACGAGGGTGATGGCCACCAGCAGCAGGCCGATGAGGCCTATGATGTTCTGTGCCTTGCTGGCGGAGGTGCGGCGGCGGCAATAATTGCCGTCACGCAGGGAACCCTTTATGTATGAACCCGGTACGTAGGTCTCTTTCTTCTGCGACCCGTCCACGGCCCCGAATTTCTGCTTCAGTGCCTCCTTGTCCTTGTCATAATATCTCGGCTTGTAGTCGAAGACCTTGTGGTCCTGCTCGCCGAACCAGTTGAATATTCCCATATCGTCGTAGAATCTTTTGTCCCGAAAGAGCAAAATTATGCATAATCTCTTTCAACTCCAAGATTTTTAAGGCTGCCGGGGTGAAATAAGCATATTTCCTGCGGATTTATTTTTTAGGAATTCCTAACTTTGCGCGGTCAAAAACCGTTTACTATGTCTTTTCTCGATTCTAAAGTCACTCAGGAGGGACTCACGTTCGACGATGTACTGCTCGTACCCGCATACTCGGAAGTGCTGCCCCGCGAAATCAACCTCAAAAGCCGTTTCTCCAGAAACATCACGCTGAACATACCGATAGTGTCCGCTGCGATGGACACCGTCACCGAAGCTCCTATGGCCATCGCCCTGGCCCGCGAAGGAGGCATCGGAGTCATACATAAGAATATGTCCGTCGGCGATCAGGCCGCCCAGGTACGCAAGGTGAAGCGCGCCGAGAACGGTATGATTCACGACCCGGCTACCATCGGTCCCGAGAAGACGGTGGCGGACGCTCTGATGATGATGAGCGAGCTGCATATCGGCGGCATACCGGTGGTGGACGATCAGAACAGGCTCGTGGGCATCGTCACTAACCGTGACCTGCGTTTCCAGGATAACCTCGAAAAGCCCGTCTCCTCCGTGATGACTTCCGAGAACCTCATCACCATCAGGGATACGGAGTTCTCCAGAGAAAAAACTCTCGAAATCCTCCTTTCGCATAAGATAGAGAAGATTCCGGTGGTGGACCGGGAAGGACACCTCGTGGGGCTTGTCACCTACAAGGATTTCTTCCGTGAGCAGAACCACCCCAACGCCTGCAAGGATGCTCAGGGCCGCCTGCGCGTGGCTGCCGGCATAGGAGTCACCGGGAACGCCCTGGAGAGGGTCACCGCACTGGTGAACGAGGGCGTGGACGCTGTCGTGCTGGATTCCGCGCACGGACACAGCAAGAGGGTCGTGGACCTTATGAAACTTATAAAGGCCACTTATCCGGGTCTGGACGTGGTCATCGGAAATATCGCCACAGCAGACGCGGCCCGCTATCTCATCGATGCGGGAGCTGACGGTCTGAAGGTCGGCATAGGCCCGGGTTCCATCTGCACCACCCGCATCGTGGCGGGTGTGGGCGTGCCTCAGCTGACAGCCATCTTCGATGCCGCGAGCGTGGCCGCTCCGGCCGGAGTCCCCGTAATAGCCGACGGAGGTCTGCGCTATTCGGGCGATATGGTCAAGGCTCTCGCAGCCGGAGGCGACACGGTGATGTGCGGATCGCTTTTCGCCGGCACCGAGGAAGCCCCGGGGGAGACCATCATCTACAACGGCCGCAAGTTCAAGAGCTACCGTGGAATGGGTTCCATCGACGCTATGCGAGCGGGTTCTTCCGACCGCTATTTCCAGGACGGCGTGGCGAATACCAGCAAGCTCGTTCCGGAAGGCATCGTGGGCCGGGTTCCTTATAAGGGCACTCTTCAGGAAACAGTCTATCAGCTCGTGGGAGGCTTGCGTTCCGGTATGGGTTACTGCGGAGCGCCTGACATCGAGCATCTTAAGAAGAATGCCAAGTTCGTCCGCATCACCTCGAACGGTGTCATCGAGAATCATCCGCACGATGTCACCATCACTAAGGAAACTCCTAACTATTCCAGAAGAGAGGACTGATGGAACGCATAATCATACTCGACTTCGGCTCCCAGGTCACCCAGCTCATAGGGCGGCGGCTCAGGGAGCTGAACGTATTCTGTGAAATCTACCCTTACGACAAGATACCCGCGCTCGACGGCAGCGTAAAGGGCGTGATTCTCTCGGGAAGTCCGTTCTCCGTGCGCGATAAAAAGGCTCCGCACCCGGACCTGTCCGCCATCAGAGGGCATTTCCCGCTGCTTGGCATCTGCTACGGCGCACAGTATCTCGCATATTCGGGCGGGGGCGAGGTCGACGCCTCGCTCGCCCGCGAATACGGCCGCGCGATGCTCCGGGTCGTGGAGAAGGACTGCCCGCTGCTGAAGGGGGTTTCCGAACGCTCGCAGGTATGGATGTCACACGGTGACAGCATCTCACGCCTGCCTCAGGGCGGCGTGGTCATAGCCTCGACCGACGACGTGGCGAATGCCGCGTACCGCATCGCAGGCGAGAGCACCTACGCGGTGCAATTCCACCCGGAAGTCTTCCACACTGCGGAAGGCTCGCGTATGCTCGCCAATTTTGCTTTCTCCATCTGCGGCTGCCGGGGTGACTGGACTCCGGCTTCGTTCATAGAGACCACCCTCGCCGACATCCGCGCACGAGTGGGTGAAGACAAGGTTATCCTCGGCCTTAGCGGCGGCGTGGACTCCACAGTAGCCGGAGTGCTGCTGCACAGGGCCATAGGCAGCCGTCTGACCTGCATTTTCGTGAATAACGGACTGCTGCGCAAGAACGAGTACGAGGATGTGCTCGCTTCGTATAAAGATATGGGCCTGAATGTGATAGGTGCGGACGCTTCGGCGGAGTTCCTCTCCGCCCTCGCCGGAGTGACCGAACCGGAGAAGAAGCGCAAGATCATCGGCCGCCTCTTCGTGGAGACCTTCGACAAGTACGCGAAAGGCATCGAAGGCGCACGCTTTCTGGCCCAGGGCACCATCTATCCTGACGTGATAGAGTCTTCCTCGGTGAACGGCCCTTCCTCCACCATCAAGAGCCACCATAATGTGGGCGGTCTGCCCAAGGAGATGAACCTGCAGATCATAGAGCCTCTTCGTATGCTGTTCAAGGATGAGGTCCGCCGCGTGGGACGCGCCCTCGGCATAAAGGACGAGCTTATCGGCCGCCATCCTTTCCCGGGCCCGTCGCTCGCCATCCGCATTCTGGGCGATATCACGGAAGAGAAGCTCTCCGTACTGCGCGAAGCCGATGACATCTTCATCCGCGGTCTGCGCTCGTACGTGCTTGCCGAGCATCCGGAAGCCGTCAAGGCTCTCGCGGGAGCGGACGCGGGCAGTGTCCGTTCCGCATCTGACCCGTCCATCGAAGCCCGCACGCTGTACGATGCCATCTGGCAGGCGGGAGTGATACTGCTGCCCGTGAAGAGCGTGGGAGTGATGGGCGACGAGAGGACCTACGAGAGCACCGTGGCGCTGCGTGCCGTCATCTCGACCGACGCGATGACCGCCGACTGGGTGCATCTCCCGTATGATTTTCTCGCGGAGATATCCAACTCCATCATAAACAGGGTCCGCGGAGTGAACCGCGTAGTTTACGATATCTCCTCGAAACCGCCGGCAACGATAGAATGGGAATAAACGACATACGCATAGGACAGGGCTACGATGTACACGCATTGGCCGAAGGCCTGCCGATGTGGCTGGGCGGAGTGCGCATCGGGAGCGCTGAAGAAGGCTTCGTGGCGCACTCGGACGGGGATGTGGCCATCCACGCGCTGTGCGATGCTCTGCTCGGAGCTCTCGCGCTCGGCGACATCGGGAAGCACTTCCCGGACACTTCCGCCGAGTTCGCGGGCATCGACTCGAAGATTCTGCTCGCGCGTGTGCGCGATATGGTTTCGGAGCGCGGCTGGGCAGTGGCGAACATCGATGTCACCATCGCTCTTCAGCGGCCGAAAATCGGCCAATACGTCACTCAGATGCGTTCCGTCCTCGCTTCCGTTCTGGGGATAGAACCGGAGCGGGTGAGCGTGAAGGCCACCACGACAGAGCGTCTCGGCTTCGTGGGACGCGGCGAGGGCTGCGAAGTCTGGGCCGTCGCCCTTCTCTTCCGGTGATGCCCGGCAAGTTCCTGTGAAATTATTCAGTTTTTTTGGTTAATTCCCAAAACTGTTATAACTTTGCACTCCCCGAATCGTTCGGGGACTTTGAAATACGCACTGAGATATGGTGTAATGGTAGCACTACAGATTCTGGCTCTGTCAGTGAGGGTTCGAATCCTTCTATCTCAACAAGTCTGCCCCGTCGGGGGTTATGATGGCGGGGTAGCTCAGCTGGTTAGAGCGTCGGATTCATAATCCGGAGGTCGTGGGATCATGCCCCACTCCCGCTACGAGCTGAACGTGAAAAAAGGACGGTCATCAGGACCGTCCTTTTTATTTTTGACGCTCTTGCGTGGCCAAGCCTGTCGGAGATTCACTGTCCGCCACAGGCGGCTGCCCCGGCGTCCGCACGAGGAGCTATTTCATCCAGTAGGATTCGGAGACGCCTTCCATTATTCCGTCCAGCATATTCGCATTGAAGACCTTGAGGGAGGCACGGGAGAAGATGGTCATACTCGGGTATGAGGTGTAGTTCGTATCCCAGGCCACCGGCACGCAGCCGTTATCTATGGCACACTTGGTCACCGCCTTGTAATAGGCCTTTATCGAGGCGTCGTGCGCGGAATCCTTGCCGTCGGCGAAACGCTGGTTCGCCCCGAACTCTCCCACGAGCACAGGATAGCCCTTGTCAGCGAAATTCGTCCTCATCTTCTTCATCTGCGAGGACACGTAAGTCTCAGCATATCCGTCGGGACAGATTCTGGAGCTGTCGGAACCCTTGTTCCCCTTGCCCCAATAGTAATACACCTTCCCCCAGTCCGCATCCGATTCCATTCCGGTAAACTGCCAAGGGTCATAGAAATGCACCTCCACCATCAGACGGTCCGCCGCACTGTCCGACAGCTTCGACATATAATCATTGTCGCAGAAATTGTCTATGTTCGTGTTCGGGCCCTGCACGATCAGGGTTCTGCCAGCGTTGTTCCCTCCGGTGGCGCGGACCGCGTCGATGAAGGCCTGCTCATATACTGCCAGACGCTCCGACATTTGCGTCACGGACACGAGAGAACCTCCATCCGTGTATTTGCCGCCCACGCCCGGCTCGTTCAGGCCCGCGAATATCAGATGTTCGTCATAATCCCTGAATTCTTCGGCTATCTGGGTCCATATCTTCACAAGCTGGGCTTTCTTGGTCTCCACATCAGCATTCACGGTAAAGCCGTCGTGCTCCATCCATCCGCCGTCCCAATGCTGATTCAGCACGACATAAAGCCCCTCGGTGATGCAATAGCCCACCACCTCTTTCACGCGCTCCATCCACTCCCCGTCTATGGTGCAGGCCTCGGCATCGGTGATATGTCCCATCACCCAGGCGCAAGGGATGCGGACGCTCCGGAATCCGGCTTCCTTCACCATAGATATGATCTGCTGTGTGGTCTTCGTGGACTGCCAGGAGGTTTCGGAAGATATGCCTATGTTCTTCCAGCTGTTCGAGTTGCTTCCGCCCTCCATAGTGTTTCCCAGATTCCAGCCGGGATACATCGCGGCGGCGATTTCAGCGGCTGTCTTGTCTATACCGCCAGAGGAGCTGCCCGCCGCCTGTTTCACTGTGACGGTCTCCGACTTGCCCTCTATGGTGAATGTTATGACCCCTGACCTGGAGGCTGGGGCGGCGTTCGGAGACACGGTGAATTTCTCGGTATAGTCCGCCATAGAGGCGCGGGTGGAGACGGAAGTAATCCAGGACACACCGATGCTGATGCTGTATCGCACATTGGCTGAAAGCCCTATGCTGATCTCCCCGCCTTCCGCAGGCACATCGACGCTTGCGGTTTTCACCGTGAGGCCGGCGGCGGCTTCCTGGGTCACGCTTACGGACTTGGAGTTCTTGCCGTCGGTGAATGTCACGGTGCAGCTGCGGTCGGAGGTCTCCCGATTCTCCCCCGCCGCAAGCGTGAACGGAGTCACGGACAGCGCCGGAGATGTCGTTCCCTTGGACACGGAAAGCCAGGTGGCGGAGGCTGTGGCCGATACATCGTTTTTCGACTGCACGGGGATGGTCACCTCTCCGCCCGAGGTGGCGAAGCTTACGCCTTCGGTGATATACTTTTCGGCTATGGTGATGCCGTCGGGGATGTCCGAGCCTCCTTTTTTATCTCCATTACAAGACCAGATGCCCGCAAGACACACAAGTGCCGACAGGGCCGATGCGAAAATTCTCAAGAGTGTCATTTTCAAATCCTTGTAAACTAATTAGCTCTCAAATATAATGAAAAATTTGGCCGGCAGCTAAGCGTGTGGCCGAAATGCTTCCGGTGTTTAGTGATGATGAAAAAATAAGTTGGTAAGTTTTTGTGAAGGATTTTTGTGGATAAATTTGTTTGTGAAGAAGGAGTGTACCGGGGTACACGACTGATGAACAAATGAATTTAGACCAAAAAGACGAGCAAAAGCACCAAGTTATTTTTTAGGAATCACTTAAGATAGCTCCGGTGTTACTTTGTTCTTTGAGAATTCTTCCGTGAGCATCTCATAGACATATACCGGACTTTGGAAATAAAGACCCGTTTGTGGATTCTCGAGCTTACGATAAGTGTCTGAAAGCAGAAACTTGTCCATCGCTTCGCGGATATCCCACCCATACTCCTTCATCAGCATCAGCGTGACTTCGTTACTGACGCTTTCAATGCAAAACTGAATATCTTGATTATTCATCTTTGAGAACGAGTTTTTTAACAGCCTTTTCTGTGGCGAAGAAATATTGGATGAACTTCGGCTTGTTTCCTTTCAGCCTCTGAATGAGGGTATTCTTGTCGATATAACCACGGTTGAACAGAAACAGTTGAGTTCCTACGGAATCATCGGCAATTGGACCTGTTACGATATCATAGTCGTGGAGATTGACCGAGGTTTTGTTCTGCCGGTTCAAGAGTATGAAGTCAATCCAATCAAGATTATAACTATTAAAGATTCTGACTTTGAGGTCTTTGGAGTCAAGATTCCTTTCATCGAACTTAAACATCGTGACCGTCGGTACACCCGACTCTTCGCGCTGTGTCACCCTTTCTGCCCAGTCCTTGGCATTTTGAAGACTTGGGCTGAGATAGAATCCCTTTCCAAAGTCTTTAGCGATCCTGCTTTTAGTAAGATCCATCTGTTCTATTCTCCTGTTTGAGCCGTGATAAAGAGTCGTGACAGAGTTCCTCCATTCTTTTGGCAAACGATGGACATATCCTCTACAGCATCTTCAATGGATTGGGTATGTTCCACTTCGTAAAACCTGTCTATGAAGTCAAGCCCCTTGAAAGTCTTGAGGTAGCGGTATGCCTCAGCATTGCTGATGCAATGCCTGGAAGCAAATGCGCCCAGACAGCAGTAATAATACTCTATTCTATTTTCTCTCTCTTTCTTGCTCATTTTTTCTATCTTACTGATTACAAAGATAGTGTATTCGTCTGTATTCTCAATGAAAAAGGCATCGTTTTCATAGTCACGTCCATCCTCAGGCCGGCGGAGGGCAGTCAAGGGCGGACGCAGTGGGGAACGGGATTGCCGGGCGAGCCGGCAATGAAAAAAAATCGGGCCGGCAGGGATTCTGCCGGCCAGATTTCAGTATTTCATCGGCCTGCGGCCGCTCATTTCTTCACCGGCTCCACGGCCACCTCGTCGATGGTGACACTTACCTTAGTCCCGTCCACGAGGTCTTTCCACAGGCCATAGAGTTCGATGCACCAGACTACGGCTCCCTCGCAGACTCCGTCACCCATATCGGCGTACACCGTATAGGTCCCGTCGCCGGTCACTGCGGCAGTGCCTATGCCTCCGCCCCAGTATGAAGGAGACCAGCTCGCCGCAGCATAGCTGAGGTCAGCCTTATAGTCCTTCGACGCGCCATCCACAAGATTGTCATCGATTCCGGAAACGGTGAAGGTGATGCTCATACGACCGCTGAAATAAATGTCGGACTGGGCTACGCCCGGGTCGGCCTTGGTGTCGCCGTATTCATTGTATATTTCGATGCGTCCGTCCACTCCGTTGCCGTCCTTGTTGTTGAACAGGACTTTCGAGCTGTCCACAGGGATGGTCTTGCAGAGCTTGGAGATGTCAGCGTCAGTCACCACGCTGACGATTTCAGCCTTGACGGCGCCCAGGTCCGCCACATCAGCGGCCATACCCTTTATGTCTATGACGAACACCATAATGCCCGAAGCTGTCGATGAGGCCGGCATCCATACGGTGTATGTCCCGTCACCCGTCACGAGAGCATCCTGCTTGGCGGTTCCGCCCCAGTAGGATACGCTCCAGTCGCCGCTGGCGTAAGAAAGGGCCGCATTATACTGTCCCGCGGCGCCTTCCTTGAATTCCACTCCGCTGAGCTTGAAGGTGACGGCAAGGCTCTTCGAGAACGAGAACGAGGACGGGTCCACGCAAGGGTCCGCCTTGCTGGAGCCCCACTCGTTGTAGAGTTCGAGTCTCAGGTTCCCGTTGCTTTCGATGTCGCCGTAAACGAGTTTCGACGTGTCGAAAACGGTTTCCTTTCCGTTGCCGCCCACAAGAGACGCGTCGGCATAGTTGTGCACGAGCAGACACTGGCCCTCGTCGCTGTTGTCGCGGAGCGCCGCTATCTGCAGACCGTCTTCACTCAGGGACATCACCTTGAGTTCAGTGCTCCAGTTAGTCACGAGGACGTCGAAATTGTCCAGATGCAGAATCTTGGCCCCGCTCAGGGTAATCGTATGATTCTCGGTGTCCACGGTGAAAGTACCTTCGTACTGAGCGCCGTTGCCCTTATCATCGACGATCACCTTGCCGTCCTGCGTAAAGGTCATCGTTCCGAAATCCTTAGGGGTGGCGAGCCAGGTGTTCTCCGCATAGACAGGGCACCAGTTCCAGCTGTCGTGGCCAGGGCCGAGAACATAGCCGTTGGTCACGGTATCCCAGCTGTCATCCGTGCCGTAGTAGTAGAGAGGGCCGTCCCAGACTGCGCACTTGCCCTGCTCGTCGAGGTCGATGCACCAGGTCTTGTAAAGATACTCGAGCTTCATCGGGCGGTTCGGCGTGCGCACGGCACGTATGGCCAGACCTTCGTAACGGTTCGCTCCGCTGACTGCGACATTCCCGTCGGAAAGGGTGAGGGCCGATGCGTGGCCGGCATCCACCGCATCCATAGATGATGTCCAGTAGGCTCCGAGAGTCTGGGCATCGCTGACTTCAGTGCCGGTACGCGTGCCGGTCAGAGGGAGGAAGATGCTGTTCCCATTGGCTGCCGTGAAACGGTAGCCGGCCACTCCGCCACTGCTCGTGTACTCGGCTGTGGTGTTGTCCACAAGCTCCTGCATCTGGGTCGCACTCGGAACGAAAGCTCCGAGGATGTACATCTTCGCGATGTCGTAGTCCGTGCTCCGGATATCCGTGGCGATGTAGTCGTCCGCACTGGTGGAAACGTTGAACAGGGTGTTGTCGCCGTAGCCGTAGAGGCCGCCCGTCTCTTCAGGGGCGGCAGCGCCCACGTTCACCGTAGCCCACTCCACGGAGAGGCCCAGATCGACGAATTCCACGTCCTGTGCGGCAAGGGTGAAAGACTTCACATCGCCGTACTTCTCCTCGGCATTCACCTTGGCGTAGGATACATAATAGTACGTCTTCCCGGGAACGAGACCCGAGACGCCGACGGTGTAGCTGTTGCTTTCCGACTCAGCCGTGAACAGACGTCCCTGCTTGACGGAAGCCTCGTCCAGGCTGACCTTTATGCCCTTGGTCACCTTGTCGGAAACCGTCGGGATGTTCACCGTGCCGCCCAGAGTGGCTCCAAGGCCGCTCACGACTGCGTCGGCTGTGGCTATTTCAGCGTCGGTGGTGACGAAAGACTTCACTGCTCCATACTTTGTCAGCTTGTTCTGGAGCGTGACGAAGGTGCAGTAATAGTAGGTCTGACCTACGGTGAGTCCCGTCAATTCCGTGGTTACCGACCCGCCTTCCGACAGGGTTCCCGTAACCTTGCTGCCGCCGGTGGCATCCTGCGAAACGGAATACACGGCGCCTACAGTGTATGATGACGAGGCGGCGGCGCTCAGATCGAGCACCGTACCCGATACCGTGGCGCTTGTGGCATAGACCGAGGCGTCTCCTGTCTCGACCTCGCTCAAGATGCTTCCGGTATAGGCGATATAGTTCTCCTCGGTACAGCCGACCATAAGCAGCGCCAGCGATACCGCAATGCCTGATAATATCTTATTCTTCATAATAGTCCAAATATAAGTTCGTTACTCTGTAAGGAACGGATTACCGGTATCGAAGGTGACCTTGATGTCCACCTCCAGCGAAGAAGTGAATCCCAGAACCGCATAGCCGTTCACCATAAAGTAGTTCTCGCTGTTCCACGGATTCAGGATATAGCGCCGTGCCGTGATAGGGTTCCCGGCGGCATCCGTCTCGTCGCCGCTGCCCCTGTCTATCATCGCATCGTCGAAGGCGATGGAGGCTCCGTCTACGCGCATATCCACAATCTCCATATCGAAGTTAGGATACTTGGCGAGCACCTTGACTACATCGAGGTACATTCCGTAAGGGTCGGTGTCGCTGCCGGTGAGCTTGAGGGTATAGACTCCGTCGCCCGTTATCTTCACCACGTCGCTGTCGGTGAAGGTCCAGCCGGTGTTGAAGAAGTGCAGACCGGCCTTGAAGAATTCCTGCTCCACGCCGCCGACGATCTTCGGGATGAAGTGGAAAGCCTGATACTTGTAGCGGTCGCCGTGAATGTCCTTCAGGTCATAGCCGAGCACCAGGTCGGTGATTTCGCTGCCGTCCATCGTGTAGCTGAGTACGCGCAGGGTATTGTCCTCATTGGAACGGAAGATGGCTCCGTCCTTTCCGGCCGTCACTTCGAGAAGTCCTCCTTCGAAGGTCAGGAAACCATCGCTGGAGATGGTGTATGCACCTGCAGCCTCATTTCCGTCAGCATCCTTCATAGAATAGGTCATATCCGCAGAGTTCAGCACGAGGCTCATTTCAGCGCCCGCGTCCGAAGCGGCCTGTGAACCGCCGTCGAAGATTCCGTAAAGGTCATAGTATGAGGCCGCGTCACCCCCGTCGGTGAGTACCCATTTTATCTCGCGATAGGAGTTCGGAGACCTGTGCAGGGTAGAGATGTCCTCCATCCAGGTATCCGCAAGGGTAGGCTGAGGGTTGTCGTCCACAGGAGGTTCATAACTGTCCGCGAATTCCTTGGAGACATAGTTGAAGGCTTCGAGCCATTCGCCTCCCCAGTCACCCGCCTGACGCAGATAAACTACGCGCATATGGTTCTCGTCAAGCTCCACTATCTGGAAATTCTTGCTCCAGTCGGCATAGCGGCCGTCCCAGGAATCCGGATGCATCAGCACTGCATCGGAGAAACTCAGAACGTAACTGTCCTCATTCAGGGAGAACAGGCCTGTCTGAGTCGTGCCGGAGGTGGAGTTGTAGAAGCTGTAGCCGGCGCTGCCCTTGAGGCTGAAAGTCATCGTACTCTCCCACATCGTATCCTCTCCGCAGTGGCCCTTGCCCGGATCCCAGTTCGGAGTGAAGTGACCGAAGCTCAGGTTCGCGTTGTCATCCGGGCTACCGTAGGTAAGCTCGCCTGCGGCGAAGCCGTATTCACCCGTGTCATAGACCCAGGTCTTCTCCTGATTCACGCCGCCCGAAAGAAGAGTCCACACCTCCGCCGTGATGAAGTCGGTGCAGATGTCGCTGATGGTGAAGTTCACAGGCTTTCCGTAAACCGCGCCCGCTCTGGTATCTATGCCGAAAGTCACCTCGTATGTCCCGGAGAAAGGCATCTTGAGCGTCACCTTGTCGCCCTGGAATCTGCCCTGAGGCGTTTCCCACTGGGCCAGGTAGCTGCTTCCCATCTTGTTCTCGAGATACACGATGTTCGGATTCGAGGAATCCGGCGTGATGCTGTAGGCCACACCCTCCTGAAGGTCTTCAGAAGTGATGGCGTTCTCGCCGAGGCTGTGCTTGTCCGGCGTGCACGCAGCCGCCCCCAATATGAGGGTCAAGGCTGCCATAACCGTATATGTTGTATTTTTTATTTTCATAACTATATGATTATTAAGAAGCTGTCCTGACATTTCACCAGCCGGGGTTCTGTTTCAGAACGCCGTTGGAAAGTGTGATCTGAGTGAGAGGAATCTGAATCATTCCGCGCTTGGCCTTGATGTTCTCGGCATTTATGGTCACGGTGGCTTTCACGCCGCCGTCCAGTACATCCCAGGTGCCCGCTATTTCATTTGCAGCGTGGTCCAGACCCTGACTTGAACTGAAAAAAGTTGACACTGTACGGGGACAAAAAGTACAGTGTAAT
>JAUMVX010000058.1 GCA_030529945.1 Bacteroidia bacterium
AATCACTAAAAAAGTTTTTGTATATTTGTTACAGGGAAGAAGCGATTCGGACCTGAAACTTAACCTATACTTAAACTTTTTATGATCGTTCTGCCGTCAATAGCTTTCGGGGGCTTTTCGGGGTCAGCAAAGGGTGTTACCGCTCGCCAGGTGGGTGGGCGGAGCATCCTTTCGCTGAAGTGCTACCCATCCGGTATGGCGACCAATGCCCAGGTCGCCCGACGCACCTCTCTTTCGAAAATATCCAAGACCTGGGCCAAGCTGACCGATGAACAGCGCAAGGACTGGGACGGTCTGGCCGAGCATTCTTCTGGAACTTGTGTTCTTGGTCAGAAAGCGGAGATTTCCGGACTTAACCTTTTTGTCAGGCTCAATGCCAATCGCACAATGGCCGGAGAGACCATTATGACCAATGCTCCCTCCGTCAACGTGGCGGTTCCGAATGTTTCCTATACTCAGGTGGTCATCACTCCTGAACTCGTCATCTTTGGCGGTATCAAGCACGAAAGTTCGCCTTATAAATTAGTGGTGAAGATGTCCGGCTCGCAGTCTGCCGGCATTTCTTCCGGCTGGTCCAAGACGGTCATCATTTCCTCCGACACGAAGGATGACTGGGGCGAGGCGGATCTCACTAAACTCTATCTCAAGACCATCGGAGTGGAGCCGGTACCGGGTGAAAAGGTGTTCATAGAGACATACTGGCTCGACACTTCAACTGGTTTTACGGGATTAGTATTCAAGGATTCGGCGGTCGTTACAGGCGAGAGCTCATACGTCTCACGTATGCGCATCACTGAAGACAATCTGGACAAGACCGCCGAACAGCACGTTTCTTCCATCGATGTGGATTTCTCGACGGATTCTCCGGTACTCTATGTCGATGCCCTCTGTCTGGGACATAGCAATGTGGCTTCCTCGTATGCGTATCTGGACGCACCCCTGCCGGCTGATTTAATCGGCCAGTCTTTCGTTCTTGCCCGTGGCGCAGGTGAGGACGGTTCCCTGCATCCGCAGTCGTATCAGATACAGACAATAAACAGGTCCGGCAAGAGCCAGATTACATTCGCGCACCGTGGCGGTAAGTACATCAAGCCTTCCGAAGTGTTCGGCACGGGCGTATTCTATTAACCCATAGGAGATTTGCACAATGTTCAACAGCATATCAAATAACTTCGGGGCGGGTACGATACAGTTTAGGGACTATCAATCTGACAATTACGTCGTTCTCGACGCAAAGTTCACATATGACACCACCAACGCCGCATATCTGGCCGCCGAGGTGTTGGAAATCGTTGTCCCCGACCTCGCCATTGACCGCAGCGTAGAAACCGGCGTAATGATGCGCTATGTAGACCGGGGAACCAGGAACGGAAGTCCGTATGTTTCTGACGGCGGCACCGTGCTGAAATCGTGGATTAAGGACAAGAACACCCTCTGCATCGAGAAGATGACAACTTTCGATGAGCACGGGGAGATAATCATCTACATCCACGCGCTATACTGCCAGCTGGCCCGGGGAGCGAATACCGCGAAGGGCGTTACCGCTTCTCTCAACATCAAGCAGGGAACAAAGTGCCTTACCTGGGGAACGGACAATGTCTGCGTCATCCACGACCGTTGGACTTTTCTGCATTTGCGGATTGGCGGCATCATTGATGCCCGGCGAGATGCAGACTGGCGCTGCCTCATCGAAGGATTCCCGCTGGACGTTGACATCGATATCCCTCTTGCGATGACTTATTGCTATCAGAATACTCTCACAGGTGGTGTGAACGAGTGTCATATCAAGGAGAGTTTCTGGACAATGGCCGCCGGTCAGCGAAACGACGGTTTCTCAAACACGGGCAACAATGTCTTCCTGTTCGGCTTCTTTGTCAGGAACAACGAGCCTATAATTGATATTGAAGGACGGCTGGACATCGCCGAGAATCCCATCAAGGGCAGCGGAACAGACCAGATTTCCGCTTTTGAATTGGAGATGTCACCTTTGCCGTCTCTCGCTTATATGACGGGTTCTATGGGCAAGTACGGCTCAACTTCCCACATCGTCTATCCGAAGTCCGTCCCAGAGAGGATGCCCGACTTCAAGATGTTCCTTGTTGGCCGTGGCCAGACCGGTTCGGGACTCTGGCTCCAACTGGACACTGTGGAACTGACCACAATAGACTCAAAACAGGTCATCAAGGTTTCCAACCTCACCGGGATGAATTTAGTTTCCGTGAAACTCTTCGACACCGGCATAGGCTTTTCGATTTCCTGACCTGTAAAACTTAAATACAATGATTTCTCCCATTCAGACAAACTTCGGGGTCAACCCCTCTGACATATCGTTCAAGTGTTTCCTGGATTCCAAGATTCTCTTTCTGAACGGCAGTTTCACCGTCGACACCACCAATGCTGACTATCTGGCCGCCGGAGTGCTTCGCCTCACTTTTACAGACATAGAACTCGGGAACAGTCACGAAGCGGCAGTCTATGTACTTAACACTAAGGACGGCGCTCACGATATTACCATCACAAAGGCGTGGTTTGAGGATGGCCGGACTCTCTGCGTTATGCCGGTACTGGAGTACGAGCCGCTCGGCGAGTACACCATCTGCATCCTCAGCGCTTTCTTTCCGAAGAATGTGGCGGGCGAAGTAAGCCTTCAGACCGCCGTCTCTGTCACTCCCACAATAAATCGGGGAGAGTTGGCCGGCTATGACATTCAATATGTCCGCTCTGACCGCTGGGCGATGCTGGCAATGACAGCAGCTTCCATCACCTTTGACGAGACGGAAGAGGACATTGTGGTCAGTCTTCCCAGACTCCAGGATTTGAGCCTTGACTTTCTGCCGGTCATCTATACCAATAGTGTTTCAGATACCTATGGCAGCAAGTTTTATCCGGCTGCAATCAGCAAGGGTGTATTGACAATCAGCAAGGACGGCATCAGCGGAGATACCGGAACGACCTTTTCCAAGTTCGTCAAAGCCTTTATCGCCCTTGACCAAACCGACATTCCAGATTACAGCGACAACGAATAAAGGGACTATGGCACAAGCAGAACTCACAAAACTTCAAGGAGCAATCGCCATCGCCAGTTTCTCCGCAGGAGTGCTGATTGCCGCCGTGTGCCTGTTTCTCGTCCCGCCGCTGGGGGAGATTGCTTCATCGGCGATTTCGATTGTGAGCGAGCTGTTGGTCCTGAGCGGCGCCATACTGGGAGTGAAAGCGTCCTATGACACCAAGTTCCGGAAGTTTGAGAATGAACTCCGCCATAAACAAGACAAACTTCAATAACAGACCTGAACCTATAAACATATGAGAGCCGTTCTGCCATTGCTTCTTCTTTCCGCCGCTTCCGCTTGCGGTACTGTCCGGACGCTTCCTTCCTCGGACAGTACCAGAGTGGAAGTCAAGACGGAGGTGAAGACCGTGTACGACACCGCCTATGTGGAGCTGCCGGTCATCGTGGAAAGAGTGGCCACCATCGACACAGTTTCGGTTCTGGAGAATAAATATGCCAAATCCGAGGCTTCCGTGTCGGCTGGAGTGCTTACCCATTCGTTGGAAACAAAACCCGTCAGAGAGCCTGTAACCGTCGAAAAACAGATTGTTTACAGGGATTCGCTGGTTTACCGTGATAAGATAATCGCCGAAACCGTCGAGGTGGAAAAGCGGCTGTCCGTCTGGCAGACGCTCCTCATAAAGATTGGCGGAGTCTCTATCTTATTGATTGCTTTTGCAATACTATACTTTATGTTTAACCTACTTAATCTTAAAAGACCGTGAAATACATTCCAAGTATCGCGTTCGAGGAGATGTCCGGTTCCGCCAAGGGCGTGACCGCGGCCAAGATGAAAGGCCGGAAGTACATCAAGAATCGTGGCTATGGTTCCGGTGTCCGTACCAGTGACCAGGCCAAAGTCAAGAGCGTCTTCAAGATGCTCACCACCAAGTGGAAGAGTTTGACCAGCGAGCAAATCCTCGCCTGGAACAAACTCGCTCTCTCTCAGGAAGGCCGCAGTGTCCTCGGCACTAAGGCCAAGATCTCCGGGTCGAACCTCTTCACCCGTCTCAACTTCTGGGTTGTCACCTGCGGAGGCAACGTGATGGTCACTCCTCCGAGCCTCGTCGGCGTGGAGTCTCCTTCGACTGCCACAGTTGTTTGCACCAACAACGCCTTCACCTTCAAGCTTGACCAGACCATCTCTGACAGCGGCGGCATTTACCTGCTGATTGAAGCATCCGAGGGGCAGTCCAACGGTGTTTCCCGGGCCTACTCAAAGGCCACCCAGATCAAGCTCGTAGAAGAGCCGAGCGCAGAGGCCATCAACATCAAGGCCGACTACGAGGCCAAGAACGGTGCCCTCAGTGCCGCCGCTCCGAAGGTCTTCTTCCGCTACTACTACATCAACGGCGCTACCGGCGAGAAGTCGGGCGAAATGCTGGCTGAAGCCAAGTACACCGTGGAAGCAGGCGGTTAATCCTTCCTGGACCAGTGTCCCTCTTCCTAATCTGCCCCGACGGTTCAATGCCCGCCGGGGCTTTCAATTTGGCCGTATGGGGAATTTCAGTAACTTTGCGGGTAGATAAATCGGAATTTAGCACACCAAGGCTTATGAAACTTGACAAAGAACAGAAGAGGTTACTAAAGGCGTTCTGGCCAGCTATGCTTGTTTTCCCTTTTGGATACCCTCTCTTTATGTGGATATTCGGTAAACTGGATTCCTGGAAAGATGTTCTAATAATGATAGGCGTTGGCCTTCTTCTCGTTATTGTCGTAGGCATCTTCTATGTCCTTGGTTCCAAGATACCGAAGAAGGACGCATAAATTCGAATTTATCGGCGTCTTTGACAGGCTCCGAGTTTTTTGTATATTCGCCTTGAAAAAGGGGCCATCTTGGAAAGAATCACCGGAAAAGTGAAATTTTTTCAAGAAAAAAAATTGAAAGTTCGTTCTCTCTCAAGTTGAAGTTACGAGCCTAAACAACCCGAAATATCTGAACGAAATAACCCCGTAGTGCAAATCTGAAAGCACTGAATATCCATAGATATTTCAGAAGTTCTTGTTACCAGTTTGTTACCCGACACTCGGAAACACCTGATTATTAGCAAATAAATAGCTGATAATCAATCTTATGCCGATAGATTAGAAGGAATGTACTTCATTGAGAAATGGGATTAAAATGGTGAAACATAAAGGTTTATATTTTCTCGTTATTCAGTGGAATCGGATGAGGTTTCAGAACCATCCGAATCGTTGGTATCATCGGTATTATCATCAGCCACATCCCTCACTGCGAAGAAATGCAGGAAAGTCCCCTCGTTGGCGGTGAAGCTGGCGCTGTCCGGATTGGTGCAGGTGAAATGCCCTGCGCTTATTCTCCCAATGGCAAGCGGATGCCCTTTCGTGTTAATGAATCCGTTACTGTAAACGACCGGAACGGCCACGTCCACATCCGCAGGCATTCCGGTGATGTCGAACGCCTGTTCAACCGTGGAGCCGTCCGTGCCGAACTTCTTGAAGGTCAAAAGGCAGAACACATATCCGTCCTTCACCATCAGGCACTTCTTGTTCAGTGTCGTGCCCGAGAAGTTGCCGGATATCCCGGTCGTGACGAACCCGTCGGAGACAATCTCCGTCCTCTGGCCGCCCTTCGCATATGCCGAGCATACGATAAAACGCAGCGGCCCGTACCCGTCAAATGCGTCTACCTTCTCGATGTGCAGCCCGTTCTCCGAAATACGGCTCCGGAGAACCGTCCCCCGGAAAGTTTTTTCGTCATCAGTGAACGGACGAGAGTCTATGAGATAGACGCAGGTGTCTGCGGACTTTCGCATCAGAAGGGACTCGAAATCGAATACAATCTCATCCGCATTCTTCCACGCCTCGGAACTCGGGTCAACCTCGAACTGGGCATTAAGAATGATGAGGTTCTCCCTCTGATAATCCTTGAAAGAGACCTGCGCTATGCCGATGTTGTTTGAAATGGAGGTAATCATAATACTAATCAATAGTTCGTTAATTTTATAAAAGATACGCCACGGCGCGAACGCCGTAGAATAAAAGTTCTTTGAAATCAGTGTTATTTAATCGCATGTTCGGAGATTTTCCGGACATTGCAATAAATCGATCCACCATTGCAGCATTGTGCAGCAGGGTTTTGGTGGAACCGACGGAGAGGTTTATTCCTTGCTGACGGGCGAAGGCCCTGGCGACGTTGACGGATGAGAGCGATGCGTTGAAGGCGAACGACAAGGCTTCCTTGTTTCTCGCCTGACAATGAGTGAGGCCGGTGAACTGCTTCGCATCGCGGAAGACGAACTCCAGCTGGAAGCGGGTCCTGTATATGTCGAAGATGTCTCGGGCAGACATCGTTTTGTCGGTGGAAAAGAAGACCTTACGGGCCTGACGCTTCTTGTCGGTGTCGACATGGTCAACGATGACAACGCGCACTTCCCGTCCAAGGCTTACGGCCCAAACGATGGCAGTGTACATCTTGTACACCAGCTTGCCGTCAGCCGCATAGTCCTCCGCGAAGACAGACATGTCAAGGTCTTTGAGGTCAACCTTCCCGGCGAACTTCTGAGGTCTTCCACGCCTGTGAGCCTTGGGGCCCGTATACAGGTACTTGAGGTTGACATCGTCACGGAAGCGGCTGACAAGATCGAAGCCGAGGAACTTGATACCTGTTACGAAGCTCTCCTTGGAGAAGTAAGCATCGGCTACAATGAGCCTGCATATGGATAGCAGCTGCCTGCAGTTGCGGGTGAGCATCCTCAGATACCATCCCGTAAGGGAATCAGGATTCTCCATTCCCCTGGTGCAGCCAGGCTTGCGGCCTCGCTTCTTGTCGGTGAATGTCTGCTCCGCTTTGAGGAAGACGGCATCCTTGTCATCAGCATCCACTATTGAGATGCCGAGTATCTCGAGGCCCTTCTTCATGGCGGTTGCGCAACCGGACCAGAACCAGTCCAGGCCGACTGTCTTCTTGCCGGACTTCGGGATGTAACAAGGATCGATGGCTATTGCAATGCGATGTCCCTTCGTCGATTCCAGAAAGGACTTGTTGAACGAGAGCCAGTCAAACGGCTTCTTGAAGTTCTGACGGAACCTGCTCTCGCACGAGCGTCCGCACCTCGCCATCTGGGTGAAGTTGAGTCGTCCTGTATGTGTCAAGATAAGTTCCATGGTCTCGATGAAGAATGATTGAAAAGATTTGCTTAAATTTGTCTGGCTTTTGAGGGTTGCCGCAATCATCTCTCTGAGCTGGGTAAGGGGCTTGATTTTCATCAAAGTAACTGGTTTTGTTGTTACTTCTAAGTTACTGAAAATCAAGCACTTATCCTAATTTTTCAAGCATTATTTTCCTCCTTTTTTAACACTTTTTTCGGCTCTTGTTCTATGCCGTTCGTGAGGTGCCGCGAGGCGTCCCGATACGGGCTATTGCTGTTGTAAGTATTTGAAAATTATATAATTGTTAAATTTTTAACGAACTATTGATACTAATCTTATCCTTAGAAATTCACCATTGCGGAGGTAGAGAATACGGAGAAGTCCGGGTCATAAGTCCCGTAGCGTCCGGAAAGACTCCATTCAGTGTAAGTCTTTGCCTTGTAGATGAACAGTTCATACAGGCCGATGGCCCATTTGCTGCGACCGTTGCCCCGCACAGGGAAATAAACCCGTCCCGCAAGATATGAGTCCGGCACGTCCTTGAACTTGCCGCTGATGCCGGATATGTAGGAAGTGTTGACAGAATGGGTGTCCATCATAACGAGGGCGGAACCCGGAGCCTGCTCGATGTAGAAGCGGTCAACCGTAGCCCCGCTGCTGAGTTCGGAGATATTGTCGAGAGTAAGCTCGTTGCGAGGAGTGTAGATAGCCTTCCTCACCGCCGATAGCTCCTGGCAGATGACCGAAACCGCCATAGACTCTCCCGTGAACCCGGTCTCCGTGTCCATCCACCAGAACGAAAGGAAATACTTCTGTCCAGCGACAGGAAGAAAACCTATCGTGGAAAGATAGCACTGCGTGATGTCCGCGTCTCCCCAGTCGGGAGAGAAAGCAGGTGCGACGATAACCGTATTGCCCCAGCCGGAGGAAACACCCGTGCTTTCCGTGCGCGACATCTTCATCACCAGACGGTGATGCTCCGACGGCTGATTCAGACCCACGAACACTATTCTCTCCGGAGTCACCCAGAAATCGTCATAGTCCACCTCGGGAACATCGGAGGTATAGACGGGAGCTGTCGAAAGAGCCGGCATCCCTGCGAGTGCGCGGTTCGTGTTGATGCGCACGAATGCGTTGTGCGCCGTCATCTTCGCCGCATCCCCGAACGTGGAGATGCCCTTCATATGCTCGGCGAGGGTTGCCCATTCAGCCATCTGGGCTGAGGATAGCTTCCTGTACGCACGGGATATGCCGGAGAACCTGTTGCGGCTTGAGGCCTGCGCCCCGGTCTTGACGTGCGAATGCATACATCTGGACGAAAGGACCTGGCGGCCCTTTGACACTCTGGCCGTCACATCCTTCGCGCTTCCGCTGAACTCATTGAACGCTATCGATGGCAGTGCTTTCATAATCTTCTTCAACTTCTGAATGCAAAGATACCCGCCGTAATAATATAGTTGAGGGTATTGGTTCCCAATGCTTTATATTACTTCGCCTTGCCGGAATGGGACTGAAAATCACTCAAGACTCGCAAGAGCCGACAGTTTGTGATATTGCGACCGGTAGCCGGTCACGGTGTCCAACAGCAAGTAGCGGATGTGCAGCTGAAATGCCGAGATGTTGAAGCGTTTCCGAGGCACTGTGAATGTCATCTCCGACACCGCACCTGACGGCACGGACGGGGAAAGGTAGTTTCTCATCATCCCCGGATTGCGCCCGACTCCGGGAGCGTCAATCTGAATCTTTCCCAGCACCCTGTATCTTGACGGCACATCCGTCCCGACCATCGTCAGCCTGAACCGCAACTCCATATCGAAGAGCGAAGACATCGAACAACCCGCAAAGTCAAGACTGAATATCGGGAACGGCTCGAACGGTCTGGGCACGGGAATATGCTCGTTACCAAGCTGTGCAAATCCGTGATAGGCGGAGACGAAGAGATTGTAGCCGCTGATGTGGTTCCCGTCCCCGAATGGCGGACGGTGAGCTGCGACACCCACCGCAAGTCTCCTCCACGTCTTCTGCCTCTTGTAACTCAATCCCTGCCACGCAAGAATGGCACGGTGATGCAGTTCCTTTCGCTCCAGCTGCCCGGCAGTACCTGCGAACGACGAATAAGCCTTGCTCCGGAAATAGCAGATGCCGTTCCTGTGGTAGAACGTTACATCTCCCACAGAAGACCAGCAGTCGGAAAACCGCGTATTCGGATAAAATCTGGGCATACTCAATAAATTTTGGAGACCGACCCGAGGGCATCGCGGCCAACGGCTCAGCCGAGCCTCTCACAAGTCTTAACCACATCAGTAACTCAAGGCAATCTTGTCTTTGTCAGCAATATAGCTATCAAAACGGCTCTATAACCGGGATGCGCATCTAAAGCTCTACGATACCTCTCTTTGCTATATATTTAAACCGGCTACACCTTCTCGCGGGCGATGACGCTTCATTCTGGACAAACGCAGAATCGGTTGTAGAACCCACCGCTCGAACTTTTACGGGCGGCTGTCGTGACGGCGTGAGCCGTGACGGCAGTTGGACGGAAAAGTTGAGCAGACAAGCCGACAGGCGCGTCAGGAGCCGGATGGAATGAGGTTCGAGCGAGGGATGATGGTCTTTCCGGCTCTGGCACAGAACTACGAATGAGAGTACAATACCAACCATCTCCGCACGTGAGGGCCGGGCCGGCGGAACAGGGAGCGGAGCCGTGCGAAGCGATTCCGCTGCGCGAGTCTGCGCCCGTAGTGAAACGCAGGAAGCAGTCTCGCCTTTCCGCTCGCCCTCGGAAGAGGTGTGCGCAATGGAGCGTCAGCGCAATGCAGCACACTTCCGGAGAGGAGAAAGCGAGCGTGATGGACACAAGGCGCATCGCGCCTTACCTTGCCGGAGGAGGGAGTTCTTGAAGTCGAGGGCTTGCCCGAAGGCTTGAAGAAATCCCGCCGCAGGCCCGCAGCTTCGCTGCTAAGGCTGGCGTCCCTTTCGGACTTCCGGCCATCAGATGAGAGACAGACCATCCTTTACGCACTCGCCTTCTGACAAGGGACAAACCCTCGCACCTCCCGACGGAAGTCCCGTGCTTCCTGACGGGCTTGGAGGCCGTTAGCCCCTGAGGGAAGCACGCTGTCGCCAGACGCCTCCGGCCCGCGGGCTACGAAGCACCCGACGGTCGAACTCGCACCCACGGAGTTAGTTAACATCAATCTGGGTTGTGTAACATTTTGCGGAGCAAAATGCTTACACAACTGAGGCTCAGATTATGTTAACTCACGGATTAAGAGGTATTTGGCTTGCACAGGCACAAACGGAGCGGGCCGGATTATGGCCCCTGTGGGGCGGTGGGGCAAGGAAGGGTCGAGTCTGCGGACGCAGTGCCGGAGTGAGGGACGAACGCAGGCTACGCAGGGCGCTGTCTCGACACCTATTCTTCTTTAATCCGGCGACGGAAGCCGCCGTGTCTCTTCTTGGCGGCACAGCCGGCATAGAGGAGACTTTTGACCCTGCAAGGAGTCTGATGGACGCTTGCGGACTTCAGTCTCCGCAGCAGACCGCCTTTTGCTCTCGCGCATCGTCAATGATGATTCGAAGGCACGGAATGCGGAAGTCGGAAAGCAAGTCTGTGGATTTCCGGAGCGGCTGCGGAGGATGTCCGCAGTCTTGCCCGACTGGAGCGGAATCAGAAGGGTCGGTGGGCTGGCGGTTATGAAGTGAAACGGAACAACTGACTGCCGTCCGACACCGCTTCGGTTGTTCGAGCGGAGCGAGTTAGAGAGGCTGGCGTTTCGCCGGGAATGAATTGGTGTGTTTGTTGCCTTTCTTGGTCGTTAGCGGCAGCGAACTTATCGAGGTTTGTGGCACTATGAGCAGCAGGGTTAAGAAGTGCGAGGAGTTGCTCGGAGCGGATTTATGGTTGCCACGCATACAACTCTTTGCTGCCGGGCCACTTGTGAAGGCTTTTTTCGATTATTTTGCCTCCCATTAAACCGGATTAGACTAAAATTTACTACATTTGTAGCGCTGCCCATTGGGGCGGCAGACATATT
>JAUMVX010000013.1 GCA_030529945.1 Bacteroidia bacterium
CCGAATCATACTCCTTTCTCGTATCCTTGGGGAACAGGACGATACTACTTCAATGATTATCCCGTTCTGAAGACTCTTTCAGATGTGAATTATACTGATTATCGGGCGATGTTCAGATCGCGGAAGCTTTCGCTGCCCGAGGATTATCTTGTTCACGACGGTTACGTAGCCCCTCCTTCATACTGCATCCTCAGTCAGGGGATGTCCTTATTCAGGAATGCACATCAGTATTTTTTTCTTCTGGGCAGAAAGGTTGAAGCTCTGAGTGATATAGCCGCAGAAATTGGAGATGGCGAGTTTCTTACTGACAATGAATTGTTTTCAAAACTGCACGGCATCATCAAAAAGCAGTATGATAACGCAAGTTTAAGAGACCTGTCCAGAGCGCAGAAGCTGGATGTCGCACGAATGCTCCATAATTCTTTCCGTTCATCGAATGGACAAATATCCAGAGTGCTGGATTTACCTCAGTACTTGGTGAATTCGCTTTTCCCGCTTTCGGCTTCATACGCTGACATTTCGGGGTGAAAAAACGGCCGTTTTTCACCCTGAACGTCGTTTCAAGAGCCTTTGGGGTGAATTAAAACGTTTATTTCACCCCCCCCGAGCTAAAGCTTTTCTGAACAAGCTAAAGCTTTTCTGTACGATCTAAAGCTTTCTGAGGAGGTTGTTCATATTCACTCTCTCGTCTATGAGTTTGCGCAGTTCCGTGACAGGGACTCTTTCTTGAGCCATAGTGTCACGGTCACGGACGGTCACGCTGCCATCCACGAGCGAATCGTGGTCCACAGTGATGCAGAACGGTGTTCCGATGGCATCCTGACGGCGATAACGCTTGCCGATGGAGTCCTTCTCCTCATACTGGCAGTTGAAGTCGTATTTCAGCTCATCCATCACCTTCTGGGCGAACTCAGGAAGGCCGTCCTTCTTCACGAGAGGCAGCACAGCAGCCTTTACAGGAGCGAGCGGAGCCGGAATGCTGAGCACCGTACGCGTCTCTCCGTTATCGAGCTTCTCTTCTTTCAGCGAATGGCTCAGAACCGCCAGGACCATACGGTCCACACCGATGGAAGTCTCTATGACATACGGAGTATAGCTCTCGCCCGTCTCCGGATCGTAATACTGGATCTTCTTGCCTGAGAACTTCTGGTGGTTTCCGAGGTCGAAGTCCGTACGGCTGTGCACACCTTCGAGCTCCTTGAAGCCGAACGGGAAATTGAACTCGATATCGGTAGCGGCATTGGCGTAGTGCGCGAGCTTCTCGTGGTCGTGGAAACGGTAATTCAGTGCGCCCATCCCGAGATTCACGTGCCACTGCATCCGCTTCTCCTTCCATACCTTGAACCAGTCCAGTTCCGTCCCCGGCTTGATGAAGAACTGCATCTCCATCTGCTCGAACTCCCTCATTCTGAAGATAAACTGACGCGCCACTATCTCGTTCCTGAAAGCCTTGCCTATCTGGGCTATTCCGAAAGGAAGCTTCATACGGCCGGTCTTCTGGACATTCAGATAGTTCACGAAAATGCCCTGTGCGGTCTCCGGACGCAGATAGATGGTGTTCGCTCCGTCGGCTGTGCTGCCCATCGACGTGCTGAACATAAGGTTGAACTGTCTCACATCCGTCCAGTTGCAGGTGCCGCTGATAGGACAAACGATGCCGCAGTCCATTATTATCTGACGATACTCGGCGAAATCATTGTTCTGCTCAGCCTTCACATAGCGGCTGTGCACCTCGTCATAGCGGGCCTTTTCACGGAGGACGTTAGGATTGGTCTCGCGAAACTTCGCCTCGTCGAAGGCCTCGCCGAACTTTTTGCGGCCCTTCTCGACCTCCTTATTCATCTTCTCCTCGATCTTGCCGAGATAGTCCTCGATGAGCACATCCGCACGATAGCGCTTCTTCGAGTCCTTGTTGTCGATGAGCGGATCATTGAAAGCACCCACGTGACCTGAGGCCTCCCAGATTCTCGGATGCATAAAGATACAGGAATCTATCCCGACGATATTCTCGTTCAGGCGCGTCATCGCGTTCCACCAGTACTGCTTTATATTGTTTTTGAGCTCCACACCCATCTGACCGTAGTCATAGACAGCGGCAAGCCCGTCATAGATTTCACTGGAGGGGAAAATGAATCCGTACTCCTTGCAGTGTGCCACCAGCACCTTGAAAAGTTCATCCTGTGTCATTATACTCGTAATTTTAACAACCTGCAAATTTAGTAACTCTTAAAAAAATAACTCCAATTTATTTTTTCATCCTTACTTATAAAGTCTTCCGCGAATCGAAAACATCCGGAAATGCCGAGATGATTTCAGAAGACGCTATCTCCCTGAGCGGAATCATCACGAAATCCCGTTTTGCCATCAGAGGATGCGGCACTGTCAGGCGAGAAAGCGCGAAACGCTGTGTCCCGATCAGAAGTATATCGACATCTATTACCCTCGAGTGATAAACCCTCCGCCCCTGCGCATCGTACTCCACATTCTGCACGCGACCCATCTCGGACTCTATGCGCTTCACCGTGTCAAGCAGCCGGAGAGCCTTCTGAGCAGACATTTGGGCGGGTATCGCCGGTGAGGAATGAGTGAGCGGCTGCGGAAAGGTGTCCGAGGGCAAGTCGTATCGGAGCACGCAGTTCAGAAAATCCTCACCCTCGAAGCCCCACGCGGGCGTGGAGAGAGTGCGCGACGCCGCCACGGCGCATACGCCCAATGCCGCATCCATCCGCTTCTGTGCCTGCTCAAGGTTCGCGCTGCGGTCTCCGACATTGCTCCCGAGGCTGAAATATACGGGAATGCTGCGAAACATCACGCCTGCTGTGCATTCTCCCCTTGCGGAGCGTCATCGAAGTCCACGTCAAATCCGAGTGTAACCTTGGCCTCGTCCGACATCATACTCTGGTCCCAGACCGGCTCGAAAACCAGATCGATTACGCATCCCTTCACGCCCGGGACATCCTCGACATTGCGCTTGACCTCCGCCATAACCTCGTCGGCCATAGGGCAGTTAGGCGCAGTGAAGGTCATCTTTATGGACACTTCCCGGGATTTGCGGATGTTCAGTTCGTAAATCAGCCCGAGGTCATAAATGTTCACCGGTATCTCGGGATCATAGACCTGCTTGAGGGCGAGTATCACATTCTCGTACAGAGGAGTAAGTTCCTTGACATCCTCCGCCGTGAGAACCTCTGCGTTATTGTTCACTTCGTTTTCCTCCATTATGTTCCTCTTGTTTCGGTGCGCTTGTTTTGTTTAAAAATCATAAACAATAGTTCGTTAAAAATTTAATATTTCAATAATTTTCAAATACTTACAACAACAATAGCCCGTTTCGGAGCGCCTTGCGGCACCTCTCGAACGGCATAGAACAAGAGCCGAAAAAAAGTGTTAAAAAAGATGAAAAATAGTGCTTGAAATATTTGGATAAGTGCTTGATAATCACTAACTTAGAGTTTTCCAAACCTTCTAATTTAGTATGACGATTATCAAGCCTCTTACCCAGCTCAGAGAGATGATTTCGAGGTCCCTCTCCGGCCAGACAAATTTAAGCAAATCTTTTCAATCCTTCTTCATCGAAACCATGGAACTTATGCTGACACATACAGGACGACTGAACTTCACTCAGATGGCGAGGTGTGGTCGCTCGTGCGAAAGCAGGTTCCGTCAGAACTTCAAGAAGCCGTTTGACTGGCTCTCGTTCAACAAGTCCTTCCTGGAGCCGACGAAGGGGCATCGCATTGCAATAGCCATCGATCCTTGCTACATATCAAAGTCCGGCAAGAAGACACCTGGCATCGACTGGTTCTGGTCCGGCTGCGCCGGTGCCATCAAGCACGGTTTGGAGATACTGGGGCTTTCCATCGTCGATGCTGACTCCAAGGATGCCGTGTTCCTCAAGGCCGAGCAGACCTTTACCGCAAAGATGCGAGGACGCAAGCCCAAATGCACCAAGGGCATGGATGATCCCGACTCCCTGACCGGCTGGTACCTGAGGATGCTGACACGCAATGCCAGGCAGTTGCTTTCCATATGCAAACTTATCGTGGCTGATGCCTACTTCTCCAAAGAGAGCTTCGTCACTGGCGTCAAGGAACAGGGGTTCAACATCATAAGCCGCTTCCGCGATGACGTGAACCTTAAGTACCTCTACCGTGGCCCGAGAGCCAAGAAGAGAGGACGCCCCCAGAAGTTCGCAGGGAAGGTGGATCTCCACAACCTTGACATGAACGTCTTCAAGGAAGAGTACTCCGTGGATGGCAAGCTTGTCTACATGCTCTACACTGCCGATGTCTGGGCTGTCAGTCTTGGTCGTGAGGTTCGTGTCGTCATTGTTGACTATCTCGACTCCGACAAGAAGAAGCAGACACGCAAGGTCTTCTTCTCCACGGACCTGACACTGTCCGCCCGAGACATATTCGATATCTACCGGACGAGATTCCAGCTGGAGTTCGTTTTCCGCGATGCGAAACAGTTCACTGGACTGACCCACTGCCAGGCACGCAACAAGGAGGCGCTGGCCTTCGCGTTCAACGCATCTCTCTCTTCCGTCAACGTCGCCAGGGCCTATGCCCGGCAGGAAGGTCACAACCTTTCGGTCGGCGCGACCAAAACCTTGCTGCACAATGCTGCAATGGTGGACCGATTTATTGCAATGTCCGCTAAACACGCGAACTTGCGATTAAATAACACTGATTTCAAAGAACTTTTATTCTACGGCGTTCGCGCCGTGGCGTAACTTTTATAAAATTAACGAACTATTGATAAAACTACACACGTTTTTTAAGCTCTTCTCAGAAGCCGTTTTTTCATTTTTTGTTTTCCTCAGGCAATTTCCGCAGCAGCGGCTTTCCGTATGGTCTCTATCATAGACAACAGCCCGTTCGCGCGGGTCGGCGAGAGATTTTCCTTCAGACCTATCCTGTCCAGAAAGGAGAAATCATCGTCTGAGATTTCCTGAGGAGTACGGCCGGAATACACACTTATGAGCAGGGAAATTATGCCCTTTGTTATGATGGCGTCACTGTCCGCCGTAAAATAAAGTCTGCCGTTTTCTGTTTTCCAGTCGAGCCACACACGTGACTGGCAGCCCTTTATGAGCCGCTCCTCAGTCTTTTTCGACTCGTCGAGAGGAGGGAGATTCTTTCCCAGATCGATGAGGTATTCGTACTTGTCGAGCCATTCGTCATAGAGGGAAAAATCCTCCACCACCTGCTCCTGAGCTTCCTTAAGCGTCTGTCCTTCCATTATTGTCTGCCTTTATCATCTGTCGCACTTCCTGATAAAATGCTTCCTTATTTCAGCATATCTATGGCCCTGTCGAGGCTCTTTATGAAATATTCAGCCTCTTCGAGCGTATTATACGGCAGGAACGAGGCCCTGACCATTCCGCTCACTCCATATCTGTCCATCAGAGGTTCCGCACACATCTGTCCGGACCTTACGGCCACTCCCATCTTGTCCAGAATCAGTGCAAGGTCCTCGTGATGAGCGCCTTCCACTACAAAGGAAAATAGAGCGACCTTGTCGGATGTTCCACGGGGAACACCGAAAAGTCTGATCCTTCCATCCTCTGTCAAAGCCTTGAGCACATAGTCGCGCACTGCCTCGTATTCACTTCGTATCTGCTTGTCTTTCATCGCTTCGAGCATCGCTATGCCCTGCACGAGAGTCGGAGTGCCGGAGATGTTCTGAGTGCCGGCTTCGAATTTCTGCGGGAGCGGCGCGAAAGTCGTGCGAGTGAAACTGACATTGCCGATCATCTCGCCGCCACCGAGGAAAGGAGGCATCTTTTCCAGGAGTTCGCGTCTGCCGTAAAGCACTCCCGTGCCCGGCGACGCGAACAATTTGTGACCGGAGAACGCGTAGAAGTCGCAGCCGAGTTTTCTTACGTCTGTACAGGAGTGAAGAACTCCCTGTGCTCCATCGACAAGTACTTTACAACCTTTTGAATGACAGATATCTACTATTTCTTCAACAGGATTCTCAAGACCGAGAACGTTCGAGATCTGCGCTATGCAGAGTATTCTGGTTTTCTGCGTGAGCAGGCTCTTCAGAACATCTAGTCTCGGATAGCCGTCCTCGTCCACAGGGAGGACTTTAAGCGTAGCCCCTTTACGCTCACAGGCGAACTGCCAGGGAACTATGTCCGAGTGATGCTCGCATTCGCAGACTATCACTTCATCCCCTTCTCTTATATAAGCTTCTGAAAATGAATAAGCTACAAGGTTTGTAGAATGTGTCGTCCCACTTGTGAAGATGATTTCTGACTGACTCTCGGCATTCAGGAACTTCCTCACGGCCTCGCGGGCATCCTCGTACTGCCCAGTGGCATCGGCCGCGATTTTATGCACTGCCCGGTGGAGATTGGCGCTGCAGGAGGAACTTAGCTCATACCATCTGTCCAATACGCTGCGCGGACGTAGGGAAGTGGCCGCGTTATCCAGATAGACAAGCTTTTTGCCATACACCCGTACCTCCAGCTGCGGAAAACAACTTCTGAGTTCTTCTATGGACATAATCATTAAGTCTTTGCAAATTGCAAAAGTACGAAAGATATTTGGATATGTGTAGAAGCGGAAGTTGTTTCGTGATGATGAAAAAATAAGGCATCATTTGGGGAGAAGAATCGTGAAGATTACTAACTTTGGGCATTACATAATATCTCTCACATTATGATAGACTACATAAACGGAAAGATAGCTGAACTCTCCCCTACTTTTCTGGTGGTGGACAATTCGGGCATAGGTTACGGTGTGGAGATTTCTCTTCAGACCTATCAGGCTCTGGACGGAAAAGAAACGGCAAAAGTCTTTATATATCAGTCCATTAACCAGAGAGACTCCACTGAAGTGATGTACGGCTTCGCCTCGCGGGACGAGCGCGAGCTATTTAAACTCATTATCGGAGTATCCGGTATCGGAGCAGCTTCGGCGAGAATCATCCTGTCCTCGATGAGTCCGGACGAGCTGCGTGATGCCATTCTTTCAGAAAATATCGCACGCCTGAAGAGCATCAAGGGTATCGGACTCAAGAGTGCGCAGAGGATGGTCCTGGAACTGAAGGACAAGATAGTGAAGGGTGAAGGAGCGGCTGTACAGCTGCCTGTGAAGGTAGACAATAACGCTGACATAGAAGAAGCGGCTAGCGCACTTCAGATGCTCGGCTTCTCCCGTCCTAACATCCAGAAAGCGATTCAGGCCGTACTGAAGGATGAGCCTGAGGCGAAGGTGGAGAAGATTATCAAGGAAGCTCTCAAACGACTGTAAGAGACTCTCAGGCAAGGATTATCACGTTTTGAATTGTACCCTCGAAGCTTTCCTTGTGGGTTCAACGCCCGAAATAGACCAGCAGTACTGAGATGTCCGAAGGAGAAACGCCGGAAATCCGTGAAGCCTGGCCTATGGTCGATGGGCGGTATTTCTTCATCTTCTGTCGGCACTCTATAGTCATTCCGCTCACCTTATCGAAATCGAAATTCTCCGGAATCCTAAGATCTTCCAGTCTGTGCAGCTTCTCGGCGAGAAGCCGCTCACGATCGATATAGCCGCTATATTTCAGAGAGACTTCCACCGACTCCACTACCTCCTTGCGCTGCATAGCGTTCAGACCTGCGGCAGCATCTGCGAGCTTTTCCGTCTCAAGCCGACAGGCGCAATTCTGCTTCAAAACTCCTATGGCATCGGCATAGGATGTCCCGACAAATCCTGTAGGAAGCTGTTTCTTCTCGAGAATAAAGTCAGCGTATTCATCAAATGTCGGTTCCTTAATTATGTCTGTAGAAAAAGTTCCACGTGGAACATTCTCCAAAAGAGAAGCAAGTGATATCTCGGGACGAGCTGCTATCTCTGCTATCTTTTTAGAATCTGTAAGAGGAGAAGAACCTACTGACACGAGGTAAGCGTTTGCCTGATGCGCTGTAAGGTTATGGGACCCCACATAGTCTGAAAGAGCCTTTATCCTATCATACTTCCGCATAGTATAATCATAACGGAATTTGTCTGCGAGTCCGAGATGGTAAGAGCGGGAAGTAAGGCGTTCGTCAGCATTATCCTGTCTCAAGAGTATTCTGTACTCAGCTCTGGATGTGAACATTCTGTAAGGTTCATCCACTCCTTTCGTAATGAGGTCGTCTATAAGGACTCCTATGTACGATTCATCACGCGAAAGTACGAATGGCTCCTTTTCGGAAAGCTTGAGATGAGCATTAATTCCAGCCATAAGTCCTTGAGCAGCAGCTTCTTCGTAGCCTGTAGTCCCGTTTACCTGACCGGCAAGGAAGAGATTCTCCACACATTTGGATTCCAGAGATGCTCTGAGCTGGGTCGGGTCGAAATAATCGTATTCCACTGCGTAGGCTGGACGGAAGACCTTCAGATTCTCAAGCCCGGAGATGGAGTGCAGAGCATCCATCTGAACTCCGAGAGGAAGTGAAGAGGAAAAGCCCTGCAGATAATACTCTCCTGTATGACGGCCTTCCGGCTCCAGGAAAAGCTGATGACTGTCCTTGTCAGGAAAGACTCGGAGTTTATCCTCAATACTCGGACAGTAGCGCGGCCCTTTGCCGTGAATCATACCGGTAAAGAGCGGTGACTCGTCGAAACCGCTTCGGAGTATGTCGTGAGTCCTTTCGCAAGTATGGAGAACGAAACAAGGCATCTGCTCTGTCCCGTTCTGGACAGTGGAAAGGTATGGGAGAAATGAGAACTTCTCGGGAGAGGAATCTCCGGTCTGTACAGGAAGTGCGGAAGTATCTACGGAGCGTATATCGATTCGCGGGGGAGTTCCGGTCTTCATTCGAGAAGATTCGATCCCCATAGAGACGAGCTGTCCGGTAAGAGAATCAGAGGAAGGCTCCCCTATTCTTCCTCCTTCGAAACTGTGCCTTCCGATAAAAAGCCTGCCTCCCAGGAAGGTCCCGGCGGTCAGAATAAGCGCTCGAGACTTGAAAATTGCGCCTGTGGTAGTATACACTCCCGCGATTTTTCGATTCTCGAAGAGAAAAGAAGTTGCAGAATCGACGTAAATATCTAATTTATAATTACTTTCGAGTATTTTTCTCCAGTTTAGAGAAAACTGTATTTTATCACACTGCGCTCGCGGACTCCACATCGCCGGCCCCTTGGAGCGGTTTAGCATACGGAACTGCAGGGTGGAGGCGTCGGTCACTATTCCGCTGTATCCTCCGAGAGCATCTATCTCCCGGACGATCTGACCCTTGGCGATTCCGCCGACTGCAGGATTGCAGGACATCTTGGCAAGCGAAGTCATATCCATAGTGAGGAGCAGAACTGAAGACCCGAGACGCGAAGCTGCCATAGCGGCTTCGCACCCGGCGTGCCCTCCCCCGATAACTATGATGTCGTAGGTGGATTTCATTTCAGAAGGGATTGTCTCATCGCGAGATAATAATTCTCCTTTTCGCGCATGGTCTTCTTCTGCTGCTCACTGTGGTCATCGTAGCCTATCAGGTGCAGAAGGCCGTGCACAATGACACGGTTCAGCTCATCCTCGAACTCGGTACCATAAAAGAGGGCATTCTCTCTGACAGAATCCACACTGATGAAAAGGTCGCCCGAAAGACGGTTCGCCTCGCAGTAGTCGAAGGTTATGATGTCGGTGAAATAATCGTGCTGAAGGTATTTCAGATTAATCTCCAGAATATAAGGGTCTGAGCAGAAAATGATCGAAATGTCGCCGAGACGCTTGATTTCACTTTCCGCGACCATCTTAAGCCAGCGGTTGTTAAGCATCTTATGCTTGAACTGAAAGTCAGTGTCCTGAAGATGATATGTTACCATAATAAGCTCGATGATTAAAAAAGGCCGGTGCCGACATCCGGTCGTGGCGGGCAGGCCGGTTTGCGGGGCAAAGTTATGGATTTTGCGTATCAATAGGGATGAATTCTATAGAAAAAAGAGAGAAAACGCCTGTAAAGCCTGTATATGTCACATTTGAAAGGGGAAAAATAGGGAAGGTTTGCAGCAAAAATTGTTTTTATTCTGAAATATTTGTACCTTTGGGAGCCTTATAGGATATTAAAGATAAAAAGATATGGAAGTTAAGAAAACAAGTAAAGCAAGTCTCGAGAACAAAAGACTGCTGTTTGTTGAGATCGGCTTGGTACTTTCGCTTCTGGTAGTCTGGGGTGCATTCTCCTATACCTCGAGCGAGAAAGCAGAGCCCGTACTGCAGGCTGAAACGGTCGTAGTCGAGGAAGAAGAAATGATTCCTATCACTCAGGAGACCCCTCCACCGCCACCTGAGATCGCCAAGATTCCGGACCTCTCAGACCAGATCGACATCGTGGACGATGAGATAGAGGTAGATGATAATCTCTTTATGAACCTCGAGGACGACGCAAATATGGGCGTGGAGATTATGGATTATGTAGAGGAAGTGGAGGAGGAAGTTGTAGAAGAGGAAGCGATTCCTTTCCAGCTCATCGAGGACAAGCCTATGTTCCAGGGCAAAGACGCGAACTACTTCACCAAATGGGTTAACCAGCAGCTCGTATATCCTGAAATCGCGAAGGAAAACGGTGTTCAGGGCCGCGTTACCCTCCAGTTCACCATCAACCCTGACGGTTCGGTAAGCAATATCAAAGTGCTCCGCGGAGTGGACCCGTCACTGGATAAGGAGGCCGTCCGCGTAGTGGCTATGTCCCCTAAGTGGACTCCAGGAAAGCAGAGAGACCGTGCGGTAAAGGTTACATACACCTTCCCGGTTATCTTCAAGCTCCAGTAAGATAAAGCGAGACTGATAAAGAAGGCCGTCCGTCCGGATGGCCTTTTTTTAGTGAAAGGAGATAGAGCGCCAAGTCAATACAAACTCTGATATATGGTAGAAGAAAGACAGGAAAAAGCCGTATTCGTCGGTGTCATAACCCGGAGCGACGATGAGAGAAAAATAAAGGACTATCTGGACGAACTGGAGTTTCTCGCAGAGACTGCGGGGGCTGTGGGAGACAGGAAGTTCATTCAGAGACTGGACAAGCCGGAGAAATCGACCTATATAAGAAGCGGAAAACTTGAGGAGATAGCGCAGTATTGTGAGGAAAATGAGATAAGCTACGTCATTTTCGATGACGAACTCACAGGTATGCAGCAGAGAAACATAGAGAAGGTCATAAAAAGCGCCCACGTAATCGACAGGACCAGCCTTATCCTGGAGATTTTCGCCCAGAGAGCCCAGACATCCTATGCGAAAATGCAGGTGGAACTCGCCAGATATAACTATATGCTGCCTCGGCTCGCAGGTATGTGGACCCATCTGGAAAGGCAGAGGGGCGGAGTAGGAACCCGAGGCGGTATGGGCGAGACCCAGATAGAGATAGATAGACGTATCGTAAAAGAAAGAATTGTCCGCCTTAAAGAGCAGCTGAAGAAAGTGGACAGACAGATGGCCACACAGAGGGGTAATCGCGGCAGTATGGTACGTCTCGCACTGGTAGGGTATACTAATGTAGGGAAGAGTACACTGATGAATACTCTTGCGAAATCCGACGTGATGGCTGAAAACAAGCTCTTCGCCACGCTCGATACTACGGTCAGAAAGGTGGTTATAGAAAACGTCCCGTTCCTTCTGAGTGACACGGTCGGCTTTATCAGAAAACTGCCTACGCAGCTCATTGAAGCATTCAAGAGCACATTGGACGAAGTCCGCGAAGCTGATATTCTCGTCCACGTAGTGGACATTTCACACCCTTATTTCGAAGAGCAGATGCAGGTGGTGGAGAGTACGCTGCGTGAGATCGGAGCGGGCGACAAACCTACCTATGTGGTTTTCAACAAGGTGGACCTGTACAAGTCGGAAGAATATGACATCTATTCGCTGGAGCCGAAAGGTAGAGAACATATCACTCTGGAAGAGCTGAAAAACAGCTGGATAGCAGACGAAAAGAGTCCGTGCATCTTCATATCCGCGACCGGGAAAGTCGGGATTGAAAAACTCCGCAACGATCTCTATAAGATGGTTGCGGAGATTCACGCGGGACGTTATCCCTTCAATAATTTTCTCTGGTAGGGATCATCTCATCAGTCAGAGAACTTGGCTCTGAGGAACTCACGGTTCAGACGGGCTATGTGAGATACGGAGATGCCCTTAGGACACTCCATCTCGCAGGCACGGGTGTTCGTACAGTTGCCGAATCCGAGCTCGTCCATCTTGGCTACCATAGACTTGGCTCTGCGCTTGGCCTCGAGACGTCCCTGAGGCAGAAGTGCGAGGGAGCTGACACGTGCGGCTACAAAGAGCATCGCGGAGCCGTTCTTGCAGGTGGCTACGCAGGCTCCGCAGCCTACACAGGCTGCGGCATCCATACTTTCCTCCGCCCTGTCGTGAGGAATGAGAATATTGTTTCCGTCCTGGGCAGCTCCGGTGCGCACGGAAATGAAACCACCGGCCTGAAGAATCTTATCGAAGGCTCCTCTATCTACCACGAGATCCTTTATTACCGGGAAGGCGGCGCTTCTCCAAGGCTCCACGGTGATGGTGGCTCCGTCCTTGAAATGACGCATAAAGAGCTGACAAGTGGTTACTTGGCTATCAGGACCGTGTGCGCGTCCGTCTATATAGAGGGAACAGGCACCGCAGATACCCTCGCGGCAGTCGTGGTCAAATGACACCGGACCGCTGCTCTTACACCCTCTCTCGACCGCTACAGGATCGCAGCCTTCACGTATAAGCTGCTCATTCAGAATATCAAGCATCTCGAGGAAAGAAGCGTCTTCCTCTATGCCGCTGACGTGATAAGTCTCGAAATGTCCCTTATCCTTGGCGTTTTTCTGACGCCATATCTTCAAATTGAAATCCATCTCCGTATTAGTCTTTGTAGTTTCTTGTCTTAACCTCAATAAATTCGTACTCCAGAGGCTCCTTGTGGAGTTCAGGCTCTACATCCTCGCCCTTGTACTCCCAGGCCGCTACGTACATATATTCGGCATCGTTTCTCTTAGCCTCACCGTCTTCGGTCTGGCTCTCGACACGGAAATGACCGCCGCAGGACTCGTCTCTGTTGAGAGCATCGCGGGCCATAAGCTCACCTATTTCGAAGAAATCCTCGAGACGGAGAGCCTTCTCAAGCTCCTGATTGAACTCGAACTGGGTTCCCGGAACTTTCACGTTATTGTAGAACTCTTTCTTAAGCTCCTTTATCTTGGTGATGGCAGTCTTGAGGCCTTCCTCATCGCGGGCCATTCCGACATACTCCCACATAATGTGGCCGAGTCTCTTGTGGATGGAATCCACAGTCTCTTTGCCGTTTATGGAGAAGAGCCTGTCTATGCGTGCCTGCACGGCATTTTCTGCCTCATCGAATTCCTTGACATCAGTATTCTGCTTAGGCTCTGAGAACTTGTGTGCGAGGTAGTCGTTTATGGTGACAGGAACTACGAAATAGCCGTCAGCAAGACCCTGCATAAGGGCGGAAGCGCCGAGACGGTTTCCACCGTGGTCGGAGAAGTTGGCCTCGCCTATGGCATACAGGCCCGGAACTGTGGTCTGAAGATCGTAATCCACCCAGATGCCTCCCATAGTATAGTGGATGGCAGGGTATATCATCATAGGCTCCTCCCAAGGTGAAGAAGCGGTAATCTTCTCATACATATCGAAGAGGTTTCCGTAACGCTCGGCAACTCTCTTTTTACCCAGACGGTTGATAGCCTCGGAGAAGTCGAGGAACACGGCCTTTCCGCTCTCGTTTACACCGTACCCGGCATCACATCTCTCCTTCGCGGCACGCGATGCCACATCGCGCGGAACGAGATTACCGAAAGCAGGATATCTGCGCTCGAGATAGTAGTCACGGTCCTGCTCAGGAATCTGTGAAGGCTTTATACTGTGTTCACGGAGTTTCTTTACATCCTCCATCTTCTTCGGAACCCAGATACGGCCGTCATTGCGCAGGGACTCGGACATAAGGGTGAGTTTGCACTGCTGATCGCCGTGTACAGGGATACAGGTAGGGTGGATCTGCGCGAAGCAAGGATTTGCGAAATAAGCTCCCTTCTTGTAGCACTGCCAGGCGGCTGAACCGTTGCTGTTCATAGCGTTAGTGGAGAGGAAATAGGTGTTTCCGTAACCTCCTGTGGCTATGATAACTGCGTGTGCTCCGAATCTCTCGAGCTTGCCGGTGACGAGATTGCGGGCGATGATGCCCTTCGCCTCACCGTTCACCAGAACAAGGTCGAGCATCTCGTGACGAGGATAGCTTGTCACGGTGCCTGCGGCGATCTGGCGGTTCAGAGCGGCGTAGGCTCCGAGCAGAAGCTGCTGACCGGTTTGTCCGCGGGCATAGAAGGTACGGCTTACCTGTACGCCGCCGAATGAACGGTTTGCGAGATAGCCGCCGTATTCGCGGGCGAAAGGAATACCCTGTGCTACGCACTGGTCGATGATCTGGGCACTTACTTCAGCCAGACGGTAAACGTTCGCCTCACGTGCACGGTAGTCTCCTCCCTTGATGGTATCATAGAAAAGACGGTAAACTGAATCGTTGTCATTCTGGTAGTTCTTCGCAGCATTGATGCCGCCCTGTGCGGCAATAGAGTGTGCGCGGCGAGGTGTATCGCTGATACAGAAGACTTTGACATTGTATCCGAGCTCTCCGAGAGTTGCAGCTGCAGATGCACCGCCAAGTCCGGTACCTACTACGATGATCTCGAGTTTCCTCTTGTTGTTAGGACTGACAAGATGAATTTCTGACTTGCGCTTGGTCCATTTTTCGGCAAGCGGTCCGGCAGGAATTTTTGAATTTAATTTATCGGCCATTTTATAGATGTTATGATTGAATTCCAAATTATCCGCAATTTTAGGCATTTTTAATGAAACGACCAATTCAAACCGCTTAATTATAACATAAATGCGCTGAAACTCTCTTTATACGTTTCGAAGAATATCCCGCAAAGACGCGAATACTCCTGTAAAAACTCCTGCGGCTGCATATCCCCTCCGGCGAGGCGTCTATGCAGCTCATAGAATGAAGAATCTATCTTCTTCTCGGCCCGGGTGCAGCAGCGAAGCAGCGGGGGAGTCTCCCCCGTCCCCTTCAGAATATTGTCAAGACGCAGATATCTTTTTCCGTTGCTTAAAGAAAATGTAAAAACGAAGTCTTTCTTAATCTGGAGCGCAAGCGAGCATATCTCGGCATTCCCCTCTTCGCCGGAAGCTTTCACATAAGAAGGAAGATAGTCGGAAGCGCAGCAGACAAGAGGAATCGCGACTGAGCAGGCGGGATACCCCAGAATAGTCCACATAACGCTGAGCGCAGGACTCTCTCCTGCCGCGACACCTTCTATGACTATGGAAGCCGATGTTATCTTCCTGGGTATGAAATCCTGGTCTATCCCTACCCCCGTGAAAGAAGTCCTGCGTGACAGAACCTTCCAGTCTTTCGCATAGTCGAGACCTGTCACAGAGTTGCGGTAGGAGCGCGAAAGAGAGTTAAACAAGTCGCTGTGGGAAAGGGAATTCCAGACCTTGGGAGAAGAGCGCAGCTCCGCCATAATCGCAGAAGCTGTCTGATAACGTTCATACCCCTTCACATCCTCTCTGCGCCCCCGGAACGAGAAGTTAGTCACCACACGATAACCCGACTCAGACTCATTCACGTCATATTTCACCCACGAATCGTTATTCACCTCATAGTAGGCAGCTCCGCCCGCAGCGTCGATGACTCCGAAATTTGCTTCCACACCTATCGGACGCGCCAGCGCGTCCAATAATGCTTCGAATTCCACTACGGTCGCGCACTCCCCCAGCGCGCGGTACATCACCTGCCCTTCCCGGTCCATCTGCGAAGAGGGCACGGGGTCGTCTTTAATATTGTACGAAGCTGTGTTCATTATCGCGAAGCCGGCTTCGTTCAGACCGGTCCAGACTTCGCCTCCCTGCGAGGGAGAATTCACCAGGCCTATGAAACTGTACACCGGACCCTTGAAATGCTCTACTCGGTTATTCATTTCGTCAGTGTCACGATGCTTGAGCATCAGAGGGCGTCCATCGGAGGTAACTCTTCCTGAGATTATCACAGAAGTGCAGCAGAAAGAGGGAACGGCTGCCGCGAGAAGAGCCGCCGTGAGTATAAATTTCTTCATAAGTTATTATCCATTAAGAAAGTTCTGGGCAAATCATCCGAAAAGCGTGTCCTCCTTTCCCCGCCTGTTTTCCTCATACAGATTGTCGAGCCCCAAATGGGTGTAGGCGAGCTCGGTAGCTATGCGCCCCCTCTGAGTGCGCACTATGAAACCTTCCTTTATGAGGTATGGCTCGTAAACCTCTTCGAAAGTTCCCTGGTCCTCGCTGATGGCTGTCGCGATGGTGCTCGCCCCGACGGGACCACCCTTGAAACTCGTGATAATGGTACGGAGGATCTTATTGTCTATGGAATCCAGTCCCCGGGTGTCTATCTTCAGCTTGTCAAGAGCGTAGCGTGTAATCTCCAGATTTATGTGTCCGTCTCCCATCACCTGAGCGAAATCTCGCACGCGCTTGAGCAGGGCGTTCGCGATACGCGGCGTACCCCGGCTGCGCAGGGCTATCTCCTTGGCGGCCTCGTTGTCTATGGTCACCTTAAGTATGTACGCGCTTCTCTTCACTATCTTTACAAGCTCCGCGGAGTCATAGTATTCCAGAGCGCAGGTGATTCCGAAACGTTCGCGAAGTGGGGCGGTCAGGAGTCCGCTTCTGGTGGTCGCTCCCACGAGAGTGAACGGATTCAGGCTGATGCGCACAGAGCGAGCACCCGGCCCCTTGTCTATCATAATGTCTATGACATAGTCCTCCATAGCCGAGTAGAGATACTCCTCCACTTCCGGGGAAAGCCTGTGGATTTCGTCTATGAAAAGCACATCTCCCTTCTCAAGCGAGGTCAGAAGTCCGGCCAGGTCTCCCGGCTTGTCGAGAACAGGCCCCGAGGTTATCTTCATATTCACCCCCATCTCGTTCGCTATGATATGCGCCAGCGTGGTCTTCCCGAGACCCGGAGGGCCGTGGAACAGAGTATGGTCGAGAGCCTCCTCCCGGAGTTTTGCCGCTTTTATGTAAACGCTTAAATTTGAGACGATTTCCTTTTGGCCCGTGAAATCTTCGAGTTCCTGCGGCCTGATTATTCCGTCCAATTCCTTATCTTTGCTTCCGCTTGTGCTGCGGGGATCGAATTCGGTCATATCGCTGTCGTGCATTTCGGATACAAATATAAGTTTTTATTTAAATAGTTTGATTATTCTTATACGGCTGTGGAAATGTTAATAACGCAGTAAACGATTTGATTTATAAGGAATTATATTCAGGTAAAAGTGTTAAGAACCTTGTTGGCTGATTTTGGAGAGAATGTGGAAAAGAATCCGCGCCTTTTTATTCACTTTTTTATGCCGGGTTATCAACAGGTTTATTAACAGTTTTCCACAGTTTTTTGAGACAAAATGTTGATAAGTTCATCTTCCTGCGAAAAACTTAAGACGAGACTGAAAACTCGCGGGGACATTTACTGTACAGGCCTCTATCTGTCCGCCAGATGGATGGTTCTCTCGCAAGCCGTAAGCGGGGGAGTCCAGTTCATAATACTTCCGGACAAGGATAATGCCGAGTACTGCGCCGCCGACCTTTATAATCTTCTGGAAGGGGACGTGGTATTCTTCCTTCCGTCTTCCGGGAAGGGGATAGAGAGAAGCAACTACAAGTCCTCCCTCGGAGTTCAGCGCACCGCAGCCATAGAGAAACTCATATCCTCCGGTGACTCTTCTTCACTTCTGGTGATAGTCACCTATCCGGAAGCCCTCGAGGAGGGGATACCCTCCAGAGAGAAGATAGCCTCATCCATCCTTACCGTACGCAAGGGGGATGAAATATCATACGATGACATTCTCGAAACTTTAGGTTCGAGGGGCTTCGAGAAAGTGGACTTCGTTTCCGCCCCGGGGCAGTTCGCTCTGCGCGGCTCCGTAGTGGACATATTCTCATACTCTTCCAGCGACCCCTACCGCCTTTCGCTCTGGGGAGACGAGGTGGAGGAAATACATTCGTTCGACTGCAATACCCAGCTTTCCAAAGAAAATCTCGATAAGGCCGAAATAGTATCCTCCACGGTTTCAGAAGGGGAGTCCGAAATATCCATAGCATCGATTCTTCCTCAGACTGCGAATATATGGCTGGATTCTTCCGATATGTATTCGCACAAGGATTTCTTCAGGGACTATTCGGATTTCCGCAGAATTTTCCTCGAGATGCCCATATCCTCTCCGGTAGAGAATCCTGTCAAGTTCAGCATTTCCCCTCAGCCTGTGTTCAACAAGAACTTCGAGCTGCTCTCCATAGACATCCGTGCGAAAATCGAGCAGGGCTTCAAAGTGCGTATCTACGGCGAGAAGAAATCTCAGATGGAAAGGCTTAAATCCATTATGTCTCAGGACGCTTCGCTGATGCCTGAGTTTATCGTCGGCAAAAACCTTCACAGCGGATTCATAGACTCGGAGAACAAAGTCTGCTGCTACACCGACCACGAAATCTTCGACCGCTTCCACCGCGTCAGCATAAGGCGGAGCGTGGACAAAAGCGAGCAGTTGACATTGAACGAGCTCAGCTCGTTCAATGTGGGAGACTACATCGTGCACATCGACCACGGTGTGGGAGTGTTCGGAGGTCTGGTGCGTATGCGTGACGATCACGACAGGGTGCGGGAAGTGGTGAAACTCATCTACAAGGACAACGACATAGTTTTCGTCAGCGTACACGCGTTGAACAAGATTTCGCGCTTCCGCTCGAAGGATGGAGAAGTTCCGCGCATAAACAAACTCGGCTCGAAGACCTGGTCGAATCTGAAAAGCAGCGCCAAGTCGAAGGTGAAGGATATGGCGAAGGATCTGATTCAGCTCTACGCCAAACGGAAAGCTTCGAAAGGTTTCGCCTTTTCGGCTGACACCTATCTTCAGGAAGAGCTCGAATCTTCATTTATGTTCGAAGATACTCCGGACCAGGAAGCGGCTACGAGAGCTGTTAAAGCAGATATGGAGGACAGCTGTCCGATGGACCGCCTCGTGTGCGGTGATGTGGGTTTCGGAAAGACTGAAATCGCGATACGAGCCGCATTCAAGGCCGTCACGGACGGAAAGCAGGTGGCGGTTCTCGTGCCTACCACCATACTCGCTCTGCAGCATTACAACACTTTCTCCTCCCGCCTGAAAGACTTCCCCTGCACCGTGGAGTACGTCAGCAGACTGAGAAGCGCGAAAGATCTGAAAAAGATACGGGAGAATCTCGCTTCGGGAAAGACTGATATAGTGATAGGTACGCATAAAATTCTCAGCAACGGATTCGAATTCAAGGATTTGGGACTGCTCATAATAGATGAGGAGCAGAAGTTCGGAGTGGCGGCGAAAGAGCGTCTGAGACAGATGAAGCTGTCCGTGGACACCCTCACCCTTACTGCTACCCCTATCCCCCGCACCCTTCAGTTTTCGCTTCTTGGCGCACGGGATCTTTCCATAATAAACACCCCTCCGCCGAACAGGATTCCGGTACAGACCGAGATTATACTTTTCGACGAAAAAGAAGTGAAAAGCATAATCAATTATGAACTGAACAGGGGAGGACAGGTGTTCTTCCTGCATAACAGGGTCGAGGAACTACAGTCCATCCACGACATACTGCACCGTCTCGTTCCCGACTCCCGGATATGCATCACCCACGGGAAGATGGAAGGAAGTGTGCTGGAAAAGAGAATGCTCGAATTCATCAGGGGAGACTATGACATACTTCTCACCACCACCATCATAGAGAACGGTCTGGACATCCCGAATGCGAACACCATCATAATAAATCAGGCTCAGAACATAGGTCTGAGCGACCTGCATCAGCTTCGCGGAAGAGTGGGACGCTCGAACAGGAAGGCCTTCTGCTATCTCATAGTGCCTCCTCTGGTTTCCATCACGGACGACGCCCGCCGCAGACTCAAGGCCATAGAGGAATTCTCCGACCTGGGGAGCGGTTTCAACATAGCTATGCAGGACCTGGACATAAGGGGAGCAGGCAATCTTCTGGGAGCAGAACAGAGCGGCTTCATTATGGATATGGGCTATGAAACTTATCAGAAAATAATCTCCGAGGCCCTCGAAGAGCTGGGAGTGGAGGCCGGATTAAGCAATGTGGCTACCAGAAATTCCCTTGTGGACGAATGCTCCATAGAAACAGACCGTCCGGCTATGATTCCTGACGGTTATCTGGACGTGCAGGCTGAAAAGATACGTATCTATAAACAGCTGGATTCTATGGTGAACGACAAGGAGATAGACCGCTTCTACAAGCAGCTGGAGGACCGTTTCGGAAAGGTTCCTGCGGAGCTGGACAATCTGTTCTGCGTAGTGCGTCTGAGGAATCTGGGAGCATCGCTGGGATTCGAAAAGATCATATTCAAGAATTCCCTCTTTATACTCTTCTTTACAAGCCGGTCGGATTATTATAAATCGGATATATTCACCCGCATCCTGGCCCGGCTCGCAGATGTTCCGACATTCGAAATGAAGCAGACGGACAAGTTGAAACTGGTCGCGAGGGGAGTGGAAAGTCTCGGTTCAGCCCTCGAACTGTTGAGAAAATTAAGATAATTTCTTATATTTGCCTCCCTTTGTGTTTTTAGACTTGACAGATGGCAAATCTGCTTATAGAAATAGGCAATACGGCTCTGAAGGGCGCATATGCCGATGCCTTGACTCTGGGCAGGACATTCCGTTATCAGGGCGAGAATAAGACAGAGTACATCCTTTCCCTTATGGAAAAGGAGAAGCCCGGCGTTCTCTGCATATCTTCGGTTTATGAAATATCCTCATATGAAGAGTCGCTCCTGCGCAAGCTTTGTCCGCAGCTCATTCTGCTGGATCCGTCGCGATCCCGCGACTTCCTTTCGGGCAGAGGTCTTCCGGATTATCTGACCTGCGACCGCGCAGCGGGGATAATTGCTGCCAGGCATCTGTTCCCGGGAAAGGGATGCACCATCATAGATTTCGGGACTACTCTGACGGTGGATTTCCTGTCCTCTTCAGGGGATTATGCCGGCGGAAACATCTCGCTCGGATGCAGGACCAGATTCAAGGCGCTGAACCGGTATTCCAAGGCTCTTCCGCTTGTGGACATCCCCTCTGAGATATCTTCCAAGGGACATTCCGTGGCATCGTCCATAGAGAGCGGCATCATTTCAGGCATAATGTTTGAAATACAGGGCTATATCGATTCGAACACGGAGAATGTCACCATATTTACAGGTGGTGACGCTATTTATTTTGCAAAGAAAATGAAAAATCCCATCTTTGTAGTTTGTAATCTTGTAATGATGGGATTAGCTATTATAACGGACGATTATGTCAGGAAAAACATTGGGTAGGTTACTCTTTTCTGCGGCCGCGATTCTGCTCGCGGAGTTTGCCGTATTCGCGCAGTCGGGCGCATACAGCGGTTACACTCCGTATTCCATCTTCGGCATAGGGGAGCTGGGCAGTCAAGGCTCCGCGTATAACAGAAGTATGGGCGGAGTCGGAATAGCCGGCAGGAACAGACGCTATCTGAACTATATGAATCCCGCGGCGGTGACAGCCAGAGACACTCTCTCCTTTATGGCCGATATGTCCCTGCAGCAGAATAACAAGGTTTTCCACCAGAACGGAATCCGTTCAGTGAACAATACTTTCAACGTTAACGACCTTGCCCTTTCTTTCCCCGTCTATAAGACCGCGGCTATGATGGTGGGGCTTGCCCCTTACAGTTCCACGGGCTATGCCTACACCTCCGAAGTGGAGTCCACGGACGTGCTCAGCAAGGCGGGCAGTACCAGCTATGTCGCACAGGGGCAGGGAAGCATATACAAGCTCTTCGTCTCGGCGGGCGTGATGTTCCGGGACCGTCTCAGCATCGGAGTGGAGGGAATACAGTACTTCGGAAACATAGACAAGGCTAATACCCTGTCATTCGGAAATTCCGCATACAGCAACATTTCGAGCGGCAGTAAACTCATCCTGCGTTCCACTTCCGCCAAATTCGGTCTTCAGTACGAGCAGCCGGTGGGAACGGGGTCCTCGATAGTCGCGGGAGCGACCTGCTCGCTCAAGTCCAAGATCAGAGGATTCGCCACTAATTATGAAATCTCCTCCGGAGCTTCACAGAATGATACTCTGCGTTATGTCACGGATACGCTGAAATATGCCTCTCAGAGAGTGAGCATTCCTACGGAATGGGGAGTCGGAATATCCTATAATCACAGGAACAAATGGAGAGTCGAAATGGACTACACCCGTTCAGACTGGACCGGTTCGGGGATGTCCGAAGCCGAGGGTTTCGCTGTTTCCGGAACTTCCAGAATCACGGCCACCAACTCCGAATCTCTGCGTGCCGGTTTCGAGATAGTACCTAACCGCAACGATGTCCGCTACTTCTACAAACGCTGCGCATACAGGGTGGGCGCATATTACGACAAGTCTTACTATCTGATGGACGGGAATCAAGTGAAAGCCTATGGAATCACGTTCGGAGGCACGATTCCGGTGTTCAGATACTATAACGGCATAAGTTTCGCCGTGGACTTCGGACAGAGGGCTTCCACTGCCGGGAATATGATTCGGGAACGCTTCATAAACTTCTCCGTAGGTTTCAACATTTTCGACTACTGGTTCCAGAAGGCCAGATATAATTAGACAATCCGTAAAAAAGTAAAATTATACCATAATGAAAAAATTTAGTTTAGTTATCGCCGCGATGGTGGCCATCTTCCTGTCGGGTTCGAATGCTTCCGCCCAGGGGAAATACGGTGCGGACAGTGCCGAATGCATAAAATATCTTTCTTACTACAAGGAATATTTCAAGCAGAAGAATTACGACGAGTCACTTCCGAGCTGGAGAAAAGCATATCAGATCTGCCCTCCTACCGCGAGCCAGAACCTGCTCATCGACGGTACCACCCTTCTCAGAAGGCTTGTCACCAAAAACGCGAAGAACGCCGAGTATAAGGCGGCCCTTCTGGACTCCCTTCTCGCCATCCACGACATCAGAGCGCAGTATTATCCTAAATATAAGATTACATCACTGAATAACAAGGCGGTGGACGTTTCCAACTACCTCAAGGATGATTCCGCCCGCGCATTCGAAATTTATTCTTCCGTGATAAAGGAGAACGGAAAGGAAACCAAGCCTACCGTCTATATTTTCGCCTTCAACTCCGCGCTCGAACTTTATCAGGGCGGCAAGATGAACGCCGGTGACCTCATCGGTCTGTATGAGGATTATATGGAGCTTATCGAGGGCACCAAGCCTGCGAAGGAAAGCGACAAAGAGCAGCTTGCAAGCGTCAAGACCGACCTCGAGAGCCTCTTCATCTCCAGCAAGGTGGCTTCCTGCTCCGACCTCATCGCCCTCTTCACCCCGAGATACGAGGCAAATCCTGCGGACGATGCGCTCGTGAGCAACATCGTCAAGATAATGAGCATAACCGAGGACTGTACGGACAATGACCTCTATCTGAAGGCCGTAACCTCTATGCATAATAATAACCCTTCCTATAACTCCGCTTATTTCCTCTACAGGGTGAACGCATCCCGCGGTCTGAAGGATGACGCCGTCAAGTATCTCGAAGAGGCTATCGCTTATCCGGACTGCGAAGAGACTAAGAAGGGCGAGTATAATTATGAGCTTGCCACATACTGCTATAAGAACGGTATGCCGGCCAAGGCATTTGCTGCCGCGCAGCTCGCAGCGACCCAGAATACCGAGTACACAGGCAAGGCTTACTTCCTCATCGCCAATATCTGGGGTTCCACAGTCTGCGGCGGAGACGAAATCGCAAAGCGCTCTCCGTATTGGGTAGCGGTAGATTATCTCCAGAAGGCGAAGAACGCGGATCCTTCCCTCGCCGAGGAGGCTTCCAAGCTCATCAGCACTTATGCCGCATACTATCCGCAGACGGCTGAGGCCTTTATGTACGATGTTACGGATGGTCAGTCATACACCGTATCCTGCGGAGGAATGAGGGCCACCACAGTCGTCAGAACCCAGAAATAGAATACTTTGTCCGGAATACGGCATACGTTCAGGATGATGGCAACCACCCTCGTGGTTGCTATCATCGTCTTTTCGTGTCGGGACAAATTGGGCGAAGCCCAGAAACTGGATCTGGAGACCACTCCTGTCCAGGTAGTGGACAGTATGCTTGCCATCCAGAGTACGAACGGGGTGGTGCAGATGCGTATGGAGGCTCCGAAGATGGAGCGTTACGACACTGATTCCACGTCCTACGAGTCTTTTCCCGACGGGCTGTCGGTCTATGCATATACATCGGAGGGTCTGCTGGAGACTACCATCTTCTCGGACAACGCTATGCACGTCAAGTATAAGCGCGGAGACAAGGAGACCTGGGAGGCTTTCGGCAACGTGGTCATCCAGAATGTCATAAAGCAACAGACTATGGAAACGGACACGCTGTATTGGGACCGGGCGAACAAGGAAATCTATACTGACTGCTATGTCAGGATGTACTCGGCGGACGGTTTCAGCCAGGGTTTCGGAATGCGTTCGGACGAGCGTGCGAGCAATGCGATTCTGCATCGGCCGTTCAATAATTTTATGGTGGTGGTGCGGGACACTACGGCCGTTGTGGTTGATTCTGTTAATTTTATCGGGCCTTTTCCGAAAAAATAGTTTCGCATTTGTCAGAAAATCACTATCTTCGCAGCCCTATTGGAATGTTTTGTTCCGCTGAGGCGGAAAAGAGTTGTAAGTAATTAAAAATGAGATAATAAAATGGCGGTTCTTCAAAAACTACGCACGAAGTTCGGTCTGGCGATTTCCATTCTGGTCGCTCTGGGCCTGCTTTCGTTCATTATCGACCCGACCCAGGTGGAGTCGGCCTTGAATTCGATGTCTTCAAAGTATGATGTAGGAGAAGTGAACGGTAAATCCATATCCTACACCGATTTCCAGGAAGAGGTAGAAAAATATACGACGATAAGCGAGATGCTTACAGGCTCTTCCGCAAGCTCCGCGGCTCAGCAGCAGCAGATCCGGAACGCTGCGTGGCAGGGTCTCGTGGACAAGTACCTTGTCGTAAAGAACGCCAAGGCGGCGGGCCTCAGAGTAGGCGAGGCCGAGATGGTGGAACTCACCACCGGTGACAACATCTCTCCTGTCATCCTCCAGAGCGGTGTGTTCTCCGACCAGAACGGCAATTTCAACCCGGAGAACGTGGTGACATTCGTCCAGAATGTCTCTTCCGACGAGACGGGCCGTCTCAAGATGTACTGGGACTATCTCCAGAACACGGTGTATAACCAGCAGTTCTACCAGAAGTACGGGGCTCTCTTCACTTACAGCAACGCTGACAATGCCCTCACTCTCGCCAAGGACGTAGAGGAGAACAATAATACCACGGACGTGGAATTCGTGATGATTCCTCACTCTTATGCCGTAGATTCCACCATCGTGGTTTCCGACAGCGAAATAAAGAGCTATTACAATTCCCATAAGAAATTCTTCCGCCAGACGGCAAGCCGCGACATAGAGTATGTGGTATTCGAGGTGGTGCCTTCCCAGGACGACATAAACGAAGCAAGTAATAGAGTCGCCGAAGTTTACGATGATTTCTGCACTACGGACAATATGAAGAGTTTCCTCCTGAAGAATTCGGACCGTTCCCTCTCCACCTACTGGTTCAAGGCGGGTGAGCTGAACACCATTTCGACGGACGTGAACGACTATGCATTCGGTGTCGACACAAAGAACGCTTCTCCTATCTTCCGCTCCGGCAACACTTTCTATGCAGCCAGAGTTATGGACAGCTCAATGCTTCCGGATTCCGTATATGTGAAGCATATTCTCCTCCAGGGTGACAAGGCGGACCATCTTGCCGACAGCCTCTGCACAGCGGCCTCTCAGAAAGGCGCGAGCTTCACAAATCTCGTGGCTCTCTATTCCACAGACCAGAATTCCGCCGCTGACGGCGAACTCGGAAACATCGGCTGGATGACCCAGAGCTATATGATTCCGGGCTTCGAGTCCGTAATCGACGCACAGGTAGGTAAGCCGTTCGTTCTCAAGACACAGTATGGCACCCACGTGGTTCTGGTAAGCGAGAAGACCAAGCCTGTCCTCAAGAAGCAGGTGGCCATCCTCGAGAAGACCACTCTCGCGAGCAACCAGACCTTCAACGAATACTACGCCAAGGCTAACAAGTTCGCAACTATCGCCAACGGCAATTACGAGAACTACCGCGCAGCCGTGGATTCTCTCGGAGTATATTCGCATCCTATGAACCGCGTCACGGAGGCTACCGAGGCTTACGGTGCCATCGATAACGCGAAGGAGGTGACACGCTGGATCTTCGACAACAAGAAGGGCAAGGTTTCGAACATCATCACCGTGAACCAGAACTGCTTCTTCATCACTGTGGTGAAGGATATCCACGAAGAGGGTTACGCCAAGATTTCCGAGGTGTCTTCCACTATCCGCCAGCAGCTCTATGCCGAGAAACTTTCCGAGAAGAAGGCTGCCGATGTAGCCGAGCAGATAAAGGGTCTCACCACTCTCGACGAGATAGCTGAGAAGCTCGGAACGAGCATCAGCACCGAGACAGGAGTGGCGTTCTCTTCACTTTCGTCCCGCTCTCTGGATCCTAAGTTCATCGGCGCTCTGAGTATCGCTCCTGAAGGAAAGATTTGCGGTCCTGTAGCCGGAAGCATCGGCACTTACGTATTCAAGGTGACAGGACGCGAGGTAGCTTCCTTCTATACTGAGGACGATGCCAAAGTCTTCCGGAATCAGAAGAATCAGTATAACAGCCAGATGCTCGTGCCTGTAATGTCAGCCGACGCTGAGGTTGTGGACCACAGGGCACGTTTCTTCTAGAAAACGGCGAATCACAGACCTATGGTGAGAAGGACGGGAAGGTGGTCAGAGAAGCCTCCTTTCCAGCGCGGGCCTGAATAGGTCCGCAGCGGTCTAAGGCCCGGATGGGCAGGATCCTTTTCCATCAGAAATTGCAGAGGGCGGACGCGAAAGCGTGCGCCCTCCCGCATTATCCGGGGCGAGACGAAGGCCAGGTCGATGAGCTGCCACTCCCCGTTGAAACGGATGCTGCCCCCAAATGAATCCGGCTGCGGAACGACCATCTCAAGCGACGGAGGCAGAATGTCGAAGAGGGCGGCGGGCGGCTGCTCGTTGAAATCCCCGATCGCCACGCGGGCGCTCCATCCCTCCAGTTCGAGAGAGTCGCTCAGAGTCCTCAGCCGCTTCATCGCCCGCGTCCTGAGATCTTCCGAAGCCTTCCCCCCGTATTTCGAAGGGTGGTGATTCACCAGTATGGCCAGAGAGTCGCCCTCTGAGGTGATAAACTGCGTCAGCAGAATGTCGCGCGTGGCGAGACTGTCTATCCTGCAGGGTTTCGAGGACAGGGGAGTGAGACGTGAAGAGCGGTAAAGCAGAGCACAGTCTATCCCCCGATGGTCGTGCGATTCATAGTGGATGAAGCGGTAATCGAGCTTGCGCAGCAGAGTCGATGAGAGCAGCCGTCTCAGCACTCCGGCATTCTCTATCTCCGCTATTCCCACAGCATCCGGCAGGCATCCTTCCCCGTCCGCGATGTACAGAAGCGATTTCGAGAATAGCCCGCACTTGGCATAGAAGCGTGAGGCGCTCCAATGCTTCTCTCCGGAGGGCGAAAACTCCCGGTCCGAATCTCCCCCGCCCGAGTCGATATAGTCGAAGAAGTTCTCGCAGTTCCAGAACATCAGAAGGAGTGAGTCCCCGGGCGGAGTTTCTGCGGCCGCCTCTGCGGCCAATCCGGACAGAACCGCCGCCATCAAATAAGTTTTCCACAGTCTCATAGTTCAAGCGTTTACTGATGATGAAACACTAAGCAGGCAAGCATTTCAGGAATCACTTGGTCTGCAAATTACGGAGATTTCACCTCCCGCGGTCAGAAAATGTGGCGAAATACCGCCCCTTCCGTTACGAATCCTTAATTCTCGATATAATTCTTTAGTGATGATGAAAGAATAAGTTGGTAAGTTTTTTAGGAATCACTTAACGCGAGACAGGCAGTTTTCGGCCCGGGCCGAAAAAACCCTGCCGCGAGTGAAGCGTTGTTACGCGAGAATGACTATATTTGCTATTCAAAGCTATTACGGAATGTCACTGAAATGTGGAATAGTCGGATTGCCTAACGTCGGCAAATCCACCCTCTTTAACTGTATAAGTTCGGGAAAGGCGCAGAGCGCCAACTTTCCTTTCTGCACCATCGAGCCGAATCTCGGCTCCACTAACGTACCTGACAGACGGCTGGACGCCCTTTCGGAGCTGTGCAAGCCGAAACGTACCGTGCCGGCCACGGTGGACATAGTGGATATCGCAGGACTCGTGAAGGGAGCGAGCCGGGGAGAAGGCCTCGGCAACCAGTTTCTCGCGAACATACGCGAGACAGACGCCATCCTGCACGTGCTCCGCTGCTTCGATGACGGCAACATAGTCCACGTGGACGGCAGCGTAGATCCCGTAAGAGACAAGGAAGTGGTCGATGCGGAGCTTCAGATAAAGGACCTCGAGACCGTGGAGGCCCGCCTTGCCAAGGTGCAGAAGCAGGCCAGAATCGGCGCGGACAAGGAAGCGAAGAAACTTGCGGACCTGCTCGAAAGATATCGTGCAGCCCTTCTGGAAGGCAGATCCTGCCGCAGCGTGACTCCAGCGAATGAAGAGGAGGAAGCTATGGCGAAGGAACTTTACCTTCTGACGAACAAGCCCGTAATGTATGTCTGCAACGTGGATGAAGCGTCGGCCGCTACGGGCAATACCTATGTGGATGCTGTCCGCGAGGCCGTGAAAGCCGAGAACGCCGGAATCCTGGTGATAGCCGCCAAAACCGAAGCTGAAATAGCCGAAATCGAAGACTACGAAGACAGGCAGATGTTCCTTCAGGAGCTCGGTCTCGAAGAGTCCGGAGTAGTGCGTCTGATTCAGAGCGCCTACAGTCTTCTCGGTCTTCAGACCTTCTTCACCGCCGGTGCCGACGAGTGCAGGGCCTGGACTATCCGCAAAGGCGACAAGGCCCCGAAAGCGGCCGGAGTGATCCATTCGGACTTCGAGAAGGGATTCATCCGCGCCGAAGTCATCAAATTCGACGACTATATGTCCTATAAGTCCGAAGCCGCCATCCGCGCAGCCGGCAAGATGGGCATAGAAGGCAAGGACTACACCGTGCAGGACGGCGACATAATGCACTTCCTGTTCAACATATAGCCACGTGTGAAATGCCTTGAAAAACAAGGTATTATCACACAGAGGAATAAGACACATAAAATGGCAACTAAAACTACCAGAATAAGATGAAAAACAAGATTCAGGAAAAATTCCGGACCCTTTTCGGCGAAGAGGGACGTTTTTTCGCGTCCGCCGGACGCATCAATCTCATAGGCGAGCATACCGACTACAATGGCGGTTATGTATTCCCGGGTGCCATAGACAAGGGTATAATGGCGGAAATAGCCCTGAACGGTACGGACAGGGTGAAAGTCTTTTCACTTGATTACGATGAGTTCGTGGAATTCGGCCTGCGCGAAGAGGACAAACCTATCCAGCAGTGGGCAAGATATATCTTCGGAGTCTGCCGCGAGACCATCAAACGCGGCGGGAAGGTGGGCGGCTTCAACGCCGTCTTCGCGGGAGATGTTCCCCTCGGTGCCGGCCTCAGCTCTTCAGCCGCCATCGAAAGCTGCTTCGCCTTCGCTCTCAACGAACTGAACGGTAACGCCATAAACAAGTTCGAACTCGCGAAGATAGGGCAGAGTACCGAGCACAACTACTGCGGGGTGAACTGCGGCATTATGGACCAGTTCGCTTCCGTCTTCGGAAAGAAGGGCTGTCTTATACGCCTCGACTGCAAGACTCTGGAATACAAATATTTCCCGTTCGACCCGGAAGCTGCCGGCTATCGTCTGGTACTGATAGATTCCTGCGTGAAGCACGAGCTCGCCTCCTCCGCCTACAATGACCGCCGCGCCTCCTGCGAGGCTGCTGCCGCCGCCATCCGCGCCCGTCATCCGGAGGTGGAATTCCTCAGCGATGCCAAGCGGGTATGGCTTGAGGAAGTCCGTTCCGAGATAACGGAAGAGGATTTTCTCCGTGCAGAATATGTCATCGGCGAGGTTCAGAGAGTGCTCGATGTCTGTGATGCCCTCGAGAGAAACGACTACGAGACGGCAGGCGAGATGATGTACCAGACACACTTCGGAATGAGCCGCCTCTATGAAGTGTCCTGCGAGGAGCTTGATTTCCTGAACAGGATAGCCAGAAAGATGGACGTGAGCGGCTCCCGCGTTATGGGCGGCGGCTTCGGCGGCTGCACCATAAACCTTGTGAAGAAAGAACTCTGTCAGCCGTTCATAGAATCTGCGGTAGAGCTCTTCACGACCCGCTTCGGCCACGCTCCGAAGATTTACAACGTGGTCATCTCAGACGGCGCGCGCGAACTGGAGTAAGCCTTAGGGTGATTCCTGACATAACTGCGGTCCGGGCAAGAAATACGATGTTTTTTCCACTTGTCCGGACCGCCGTTTTTCGAGGGATTTCCGTATCTTTGCGCCTTACGGACTTAACCCCCAAGGTAATGAAGATATCAGAAATCCTTTCCGCTTCAGAAAGACCTTTCGCGTCGCTGGAAATCGTCCCGCCGCTGAAAGGACTGACCAAGGCTGAACTCCTGGACAGCATCCGGCCGTTTATGGAGTTTCGCCCTCCTTTCGTGAACATCACCAGCCATAGGGACGAAATCGAGTATGTAGCCCGTCCCGACGGGGGTTTCGACCGCCGTCAGGTACGCCGCCGCATAAGCGAGACGGCGGTATGCGCGGCCATACAGAGCGAATTCGACATAGAAGTGGTCCCGCACGTAATCTGCGCCGGAGCCACGGCGCAGCAGATAGAGTCCCTGCTTCAGGACTTCAGATTTCTGGGCTTGGACAATATCCTTGCGCTCCGGGGAGACAGTCTGCTGGGCGAGAAACGTTTCTCTCCCGTCCCCGGGGGTTACACCCACGCGAGCGAACTCGTAAAGGCGGTGAGAGAATTCGAAAGCTGCGGCGGCAAGCCTTTCTGCATAGGCGTGGGAGGATACCCCGAGAAGCATTTCGAAGCCCCGAATCTCGAGCAGGACATAGCCCGTCTGAAAGAGAAGGTGGATGCGGGAGCCGACTATATCGTCACGCAGATGTTCTTCGACAACGAAGCCTTCTACCGTTTCACCGACCTCTGCCGCCGCTCCGGCATCACCATACCTATCATACCGGGACTCAAGCCCCTCTCCACCGCCAGACAGGTCTCCCTGCTGCCGGAATCCTTCTCCATCGACATCCCGGAACCGCTCGCCACGGAAATACAGTCTCACGCCTCCGACAGCCGCGCCTGCTACGAGATAGGCCGGCAGTGGTGCCTGCAGCAGTGCCGCGATCTGCTCGCCCACGGGGTGAAGGCGATACATTTCTATACTATGGGTCGTCCGGACAATGTCCTGGACATACTCAAGGAGTGTTTTTGACAGATGATAGATTTCGAAAAAGACGGTCTCGACCGGATACTGGTCCTGGACGGCGGAACCGGCACTATGATTCAGCGCTATGGTCTTGAAGAGCAGGACTATAGGGGCAGCGTGTTCGCAGATGCCGCAGCGGAGCTGCAAGGCGACAACGAATGCCTGAACCTCACCCGCCCCGACATCATCGAGTCCATCCACCGCGCCTACATAGACGCCGGAGCCGACATCATAGAAACCAACAGCTTCAACGCGAATGCCATTTCCCAGGCCGAATACGGACTCGCCGACAGAGCCCCCGAGATGGCATTGGCCGCCGCCAGGACAGCAAGAAGAGTCGCGGACAGCGCGGGCAGGCGAGTGCTCGTAGCCGGAAGCGTCGGCCCCAGCGGCAAATCTCTCACGCTCGCGTCCGACCTGAACCGTCCGGCGTTCCGCCAATACGGTTTCGAGAAGATGCGCGAAGCTTTCGCTGCGCAGATCCGCGCCCTCATAGACGGAGGAGTCGATCTCATACTCATCGAAACCTGCTTTGACGCATTGAACGCGAAAGCGGCCATAAGAGCTCTCGAGGATGTCTCCAGAGGCTTTCCGCTGATGATTTCGGCTACTGTCAGCGACCGCAGCGGCCGCACCCTCACCGGGCAGACGCTCGAAGCGTTCTACACCGCCGTCTCGCACGCGAATCCCTTCTCCTTCGGCATAAACTGTGCGCTCGGCCCCGCCGAAATGCTCCCTCTGGTGGAAGAAATCTCCCGCTTCGCCCCCTGCCGCGTGAGCTGTCATCCGAACGCCGGCATCCCGGACGAAAGCGGCGCATATACGATGACCCCGCAAGCCTTTGCGCAAGACCTTTCGCTTATGGCCCGCGAAGGCCTGCTGAACATCGCCGGAGGCTGCTGCGGCACGGGCCCCGAACACATAAAGGAATTGGCGGAAGCCATCAGAAATGTCAGCGCGAGGAAGGTGCCGAGAGCAGATAAGCATCTGAGCGTCAGCGGACTGGAGACGGTAACGATAGACCGCAGCCGCAACTTCACGAACATCGGCGAGCGCACGAACGTCGCCGGCTCGCGCAAATTCGCCAAACTCATCGCTGCGGGCGATTACGACAGTGGTCTGAAAGTCGCCGCCGGACAGATCGAGGGCGGAGCGTCGATAATCGACGTGAATATGGACGACGCGATGCTCGACAGCACTGCTCAGATGCAGAATTTCCTGCGTTGCGCCTCGAACGACCCTGCGGTGTCGCGGGCGGCGGTGATGATCGACTCCTCGCATTGGGAGACGCTGCTCGCGGGTCTTCAGAACGTCCAGGGGAAGTCCATAGTGAACAGCATCTCGCTGAAAGACGGCGAGGAGGAGTTTCTGCGCCGTGCGGCGGAAATCCGCGATATGGGAGCGGCGATGGTCGTGATGGCCTTCGACGAAAAGGGACAGGCGACAGACTTCCAGCGCAAGATACAGATAGCGGAAAGAGCATACAACTTACTGACAGGCATAGGAATACAGCCGCAGGACATCATATTCGATGTGAACGTCCTGACCATCGGAACCGGAATGCGTGAGCACGAGAGGTACGCGATCGACTTCATCGAAGCGGTACGCTGGATAAAGCAGAATCTCCCCGGTGCGCTGACTTCCGGCGGCATCTCGAACCTCTCCTTCGCCTTCCGCGGGAACAACGCCGTCCGCGAGGCTATGCACTCCGCGTTCCTGTACCACGCGATAGCGGCCGGCCTCGATATGGCCATCGTGAATCCCGGAATGCTCCAGATCTACGACACGATAGAGCCCGAGCTGCTGCGCAGCGTGGAGGATGTCATCTTCGCGCGCGACGCACTCGCCACCTCCCGCCTCGTCGCGAAAGCCCAGGAAATGCTCGCAAGCGCGGACGGCAAGCCGTCCAATCCCACCTCCTCCCCCGGGGCACCGTCCATCACCGACCCGCTGCAGCGTCTTTCCGAGGCTCTGGTCAAGGGGGCATCCGACACACTGGAAGAAGACCTCAAACTCGCTCTCTCCCGCCTGGGCAGTCCTTCCGCGGTCATAGAAGGCCCGCTGATGGCCGGAATGGAAAAGGTCGGAAAGCTTTTCGGGGACGGGAAGATGTTTCTGCCACAGGTAATCAAGTCCGCCAAGGTGATGAAGGATGCGGTAGCCATACTCCAGCCCTATATCGACGCTGAAGGCTCCGATGCCGAGGGCTCTGCAGCCGTCAGGAAGAAGGCGGTCATAGCTACGGTGAAGGGCGATGTGCACGACATCGGAAAGAACATCACGGCGATAGTGTTGCAGTGCAATGGCTTCGAAGTCCACGACCTGGGAGTGATGGTGCCGGAAGAGGACATTCTGGACGAGGCGGTAAGAATCGGTGCGGACATCATAGGCGTGAGCGGGCTCATCACCCCGTCTCTTTTCAGGATGGAGGAACTCTGCCGCAAGATGACCTCCGGCGGATTCATCACCCCTCTTTTCGTGGGAGGAGCCGCAGCGTCGGCTAAGCATACCGCCCTCAAGCTCAGGCCTTTATATAAGAACGTACATTATGCTCCGGATGCCTCCGGGACAGCCGTCAAGGCTGTCCGCTGCGTGAGCGACCCGGAAGCTTTCGCCGCAGCCGAAGATGCTGAGTATGACCGCCTCGCGCAGCTTTCACATATGGCTTCCGCTGCGACGGCGGAAAGTACCGTGAAAGGCAGAGCCGTTTCAAGAATTCAGACCATAGCGTCTGCGGGTGAGTGTCCTTGCTGCGGAGTGAAGAAGACAGCAGCGTGGAGACCGGCGGATATTCCATTCAGAAGGCTCAGCGTAAGAGAAGCTTCGGAGTCTATCGACTGGAGAATGTTCGACGCAGTCTGCGGCACGGCCCGGGCGGACGCAGGGCTGAAAGAGCAGACGCGGACAGAAGCCCGCCGCCTGCTGGAAAGCGTGGAATATGACATCAGAGTGGCCGTGCGCTTCTTCGACTGCTTTACCGAGGATGATACCATATTCTCTTCGGACGGCGTTCTTCGTCTTCCTATGCTGCGTCACGCCTCAGGGGAGTGCCTGTGTGATTTTCTGCCCGACAAGTCTTCGGGCCAGCTTTCGTCTTGCGGACTTTTCGCCGCGTCCGTATTCGGTGGGGAAGAGAAGGACCTGCTGCATCACGCAGTGAGAGTATCTCTGGCAGAGGCCGCATCAGCGTGGATGGGGAACAGGGTAAGGGAAGGATTGGCCGAAGGCCTGAAAGTCATAATGCCGGGCATAGGGTACAACTGCTGTCCTGACCACAGTCTGAAGGCTGATGTGCTCGCGCTGCTGCCGCCGGAGCTGGAAATCAGGCTCACCGAGGGGTACGCGATGCTGCCCGATTCGAGCGTCTGTGGACTTGTGCTTGCGCATCCGAACGCTCATTACACTGCGCTCCAGTGTCTGGAGAGCAGTGAACTCTCGGCCTACGCCCTGCGGCGGGGCATCAGCTTCGAGCGGGCGCGGCAGCTTCTGGGTTTCCTGCTGTCGGAGTGAGCTTGTGGGACTGAGCTTTGACGCTATTTGTCGAAGATTACGCGGGCCTCTCCGAATTTAAGGACTATGTCGATGCGAAGAGGCAGCTGCCGCTCGTCCGGCGTGGTGTAGAAACGCAGAACGGTCTCTTCGGATACGCGCCCCTTTTTATCCACCGTGTTTTTCACGAGAGTGAACACGCGGCAGAGTATCCTGCCGCTGCCGGTCTCCACTTTTTCCAGTCCGCCGTAGCGCAGATGCTGCTCGTTTACGCGGCGCGAACCCGCCATATTCAGAGTGATGCGGGAGCCGGGGGAGAGAGAGGAATTGTCCTTCGAGCGCACGTACTGCACGAGTGAAATCATATCGAAGATAGGCTCGGTGCTTTCTCCGCCGCCCTCGCGTACGCGTCCGTCAGTGTAGGTTTTGACTATTCTGGCTTTGTGGAGTCCGTCTTCCGAGGAGAAATAGACTTTCTCGTCCACTATGTCATTGCCTTCGATGCAGCTTTTGCGGAAGAACAGTGGTGTGCAGTCTGCGGTCAGAAAGGTCTCGAGCGTGTCCCGAAGCACGAAGACTCTGTCCGCCGCGCGGTTGCCGTTTGCCGTGAGGGTGGTTCTGAACGCCTGTTTCCCCTCATAGACCGTGGCGCGGGTGTCGAGACTCGCCTTGCCTGCGTTTATCCAGGACCAGGCGACTTTCATCCGGAGGGTGTATTCCAGATGCTCTCCGTCCTTGAGCACGTTCGAGGCTCCCGCTCCGGGCAGAAGCGTGAAGGCGGTCAGAAATATGGCCAATATCCGTTTCATCCTATGCGAACCTTTCGTTTATCCAGTCCGTGTTCACCCTGCAGAATCCTTTCAGGGACGCGGTGAGACGGGGGTTGCGGCGCAGGATGCCGGCACTGTCCTCATAGACGTTGAAGCCGACCTCGGCAAGCTGCATCTGGCCGTCCTGCGGATATGCGAACTGAATGTGGTGGTCGGCGCCGTCTATGCGCAGGAAACGGAAAGGCGCGTCGGCGAGCTTTTCCGCGAGAACTTTATCCTCCCCGATAAGCTCCAGACGTGTCAGGTGCTTGCACAGCTCCATCACTGCATCGTCCAGACCGGAGTCGAATATTTTCACCTTTTCTATAAGTTCGCCCGGCTCGTCCACGAATCTCAGGACGTAGTCCGAAAGGCCGTCTATGCCCGCATACATTTCCCGTGCCTTGGCTTCCAGGACTTCATCCCCGAGAGTAAGCCAGAGCATAAGCTTGGCGGCGGGGTCGTGGTAGAGGAGCTTTTCCCGGATGAGGTTATTGGCCCCGCAGTGCGGGCATTCGTGCAGAAAGAGGGAACCGTCCTTCAGTGCGGCCTTCAGCTCGGGGGAGTCTGAGGCGTTTATGCTGTCATACGTCCTGGCGACGGAAGATGCTCCGCAGCGGGCGCAGCTCAGCTGAATATCCTTGTGATTATCCATATCCATACGGAAGGGGACCATCAAAAATCGGCCCCAATCACGCAAAAATAGCAAAAATGAGTATATTTGTCCTCTACTACGCAAATTATAGCGTGGGGATGTGTATTGCTGAAATTTAAACCTTGTAGAAATGAAAGAAAATTTCAAGTCTGAGGACTGGATGGCGTGCTGGCTCGGCTTCATCGTCATCATCATCGCCATAGTATCCGTCCTGACCGGATGGTTCGATTTCTCGGCGCTTAAATTCAAAACCTGGACATTGTGGGAGAATGTGGAATCCGCAAGCCTCCTGAGCCAGTTCACTTGGGACTTCGCGGGTAAGCTCGTTCTTACTTTCGCGGTTCTGGCCGCTCTGTTTACCGGAGCCGTGAAGATACAGGGGGGCAGCGTGAAGGAGTATCTTCCTGCATTCGCGACGCTCTTCGTTCTGGCGATCATCGTGCGCCTCATCAGCGCGGAGTTCACTCTGAACCGCTATCTCGAATGGGCCTTCTGGGCTCTTATAGTGGGCCTTCTGGTATCCAATACCGTAGGAGTTCCGCAGTGGCTGAAGCCTGCCGTGAAGACAGAATTCTATATTAAGACAGGTCTGGTGATAATGGGCTTCTCCGTGCTTTTCTCCACTATCGCCAAGTTCGGTCTCTACGGTCTCGGCATAGCCTGGATAGTCACCCCTATCGTCATCCTCTTTATGTGGTGGTTCGGCGTGAAGGTCCTGAAGATTGACAACAAGCCTCTGGTCATCACGATGGCCTCCGCCACGAGCGTCTGCGGTACTTCGGCGGCCATCGCAACCGGAGCAGCCTCTAAGGCGAAAAAGGACGACATCGCGATGACGGTCTCCATCTCCATCATCTTCACGGTGCTTATGATGGTGTTCGAGCCTATGATCATCCGTGCGGTGGGAATGAGCCCGATTATGGGAGGTTCGCTCATCGGCGGCACCATCGACTCCACCGGAGCTGTAGTGGTGGCCGGTACTGCCCTCGGCGGCGAGGCGCAGACAGCGGCCGTGCTCGTGAAGTCCATACAGAACATCCTCATCGGCTTCATAGCCTTTTTCGTGGCCATCTTCTTCGCGACTCACGTGGACAAGACTCCCGGCACGAAGGTAGGGGCTTCCGAAATCTGGGTACGTTTCCCGAAATTCATAATAGGCTTTTTCGCTGCGTCCCTCATCGCCTCCTTCATCATCCTCCCGATATTCGGAAACGATCAGGTAGGAGCCATTAACAAGGTTCTGGACCAGTATAAGAACTGGGCTTTCGTGCTCGCTTTCGTCTCCATCGGTCTGGACACGAATTTCAAGGACATCATCAAGAAGACTCAGGGAGGCAAGCTCGTGTGGCTCTACATCGTGGGCCAGAGTTTCAACATAGTTCTGACCTTCTTCGCCGTATGGCTCCTGCTCTCCGGCGTGATCTTCCCGATTCCGTCCCTGAATTAGAACCTATGGCCGGGATGAATAAAACCTGGAAAGTGATTACCGTCATAGTGATGGTAATCACTTTTCTTGTCGCCCTGTATATAATGGCCAACGGACTCGGGCTTGTCCCCTCGCTGGATTTCGGCGCGGGAGCTTATTACTATGCCGACATTCCGGGTTTCGAAAAGATAGTCCGCACCGACTCATACGATTCCCATCTGCCCCTTTCTCTGGCCATACTGCTCTTTCTCGCCTGGGGGGCCTTCGTTTACTGGCTCTGGACCAGAATCGACAGGAAATAGAAAAACGCCTCAGAAGCCGTTACGGGTCTGAGGCGTTTTTTGCGTTATTTCAGGAATCACTTTCTTAATGATTCCTGCACAGTCACTTGGCGGCGAAAGCGTCGATTTCCACTTTCGCGCCCTTCGGCAGCGCCGCTACCTGATAGCAGACGCGGGCGGGCTTGTCCCCCGGGAAGTATTCGGCATAAACGGCGTTCATAGCTCCGAAATCCGCGATGTCCGTCAGCAGGACGGTAGTCTTCACCACGTCATCGAAACTGTAGCCGGCCTCGGCGAGGATATGTCCTATATTGTCGAGGCTGCGGCGTGTCTGGGAGACGACATCCTCCGGCATAGCTCCGGTGGCTCCGTCGACCGGAAGCTGTCCCGAGATGAAGAGGACGCCGCCGGCTTCGATGGCCTGGGAATATGGCCCCACAGCTGCCGGGGCCTTCTCTGATGCGATGATTCTTTTCATTTTATATGGATTTTATTTCTTTTCCTCGATGACTGAGCCGTGGTCTTTTACGACCGCCTCTTTCCACTTCTCGGTATAGCCCGGCTGGGTGATGCCTATAGGCAGGCCCTCGTAGTCCTCGGAATGGATGAAAGCTCCGTTCTCGTCCTGGGCCTTGACATTGCCGTCGATGAATTTCACGAGCAGCGTCTCCTCAAGCCTGGTCCAGGCCTCGAACTGCTTCTGTGCAGTGTTCACGGTATATTCCGTAAGGGCCTTGCGTACTTTGCGCAGGGCGCTTTTGCCTCCATTGCCATAGAGCTGCAGAAGCTGTCCGTCGAAAGTGGGAACCTCCGTGTCCATCTGAGCGTTCTCGAAAGAGTCGATCCTCTCGCGGACGTAAGGAGCCATCCGGTCGTACATCTTATAGCAGGCGTTGGCGACGCGGTTGCACATCCAGAAAGTGGAGGTAGGGGAGTACTTCAGGATATTTCCGTTACCTACGCGAAGGCACTCCGGAACTTCGGAGGTGTTCGCATAGATCGGAGTGAGATAAGATGTCGCGGCATCATCACAGCCGAACCACTGCAGGGCCCCGATGACATCCGGAAGACCCGGACGGGACTGGGCCACGAACCAGAAACCTGTCTGCTGGGTCGCGAGTGCACGCTCGTTCAGGTAGCTTTTGCCCTCATACTCGAAATACATAGGCCTCCAGCGGTAAGGCAGAGCGTTTCCGCCCGCGCCGATGTCCGTGGTCATATCCATAGGAGTGCCCTCGAAGTGGTCGCGCATAACATCGGCCACGTTCTTGACGCTGATTTTGCGTGAAGGCTTGACGAAGAGAGGCATAGGGTTGCCGAAGTTGTAACCCATAGCGTAGTCGAGCCAGTCGGAGGCAGGCCGGGTGACTTCCCTGCCGTTTTCGTCCATATAGGTGAACTGACCGTCACAGAGGATATTGAACGCGCTCCATACACGGGCGTCGCAGCCCCTGACGGTGCCGAAGTCGAGCGGGCAGTAGGTGTCGCAGAAGCTGAATTCGCTGTCCTCTCCGTCGAACCAGCCCTTTTCGCGTGCGAAACTGATCACATCAGGAGCGTAGAGACAGTTCTCGGGGTCGTCCAGAGGGAAGCGGGATATTCGCGCCTGGTTAGCGTGTGCACAGATGTAGCCGTCAGGGATGCGTCTTGCAACCCAGAGCATACCCTTGCTGCCTTCACCCTTGCCGATGAGGTCCATCACCCAGGCTTCCCGGGTGTCGGCGATGGAGAAGCTCTCGCCCTCGGAACCATAGCCGAATTCATCGGTGAGGCTTACCATAATCTGGATAGCCTCGCGTGCGGTGCGGGCTCTTTCGAGCGCAGTGTAGATCAGAGAGCCGTAATCCATTATGCCCTGCTTGTTCTCCAGCTCGGTACGTCCGCCCCAGGTGCTCTCGGCGATTATGAGCTGATGCTCATTCATATTGCCCACTCTCTGATAGGTACGGGCTATCTGTGGGATGTAGCCGCGGAATCTGTAGCTGTCCCAGTCGTCCACGCGGCGCAGGGCTCCCGCTTTCCAGTCGCCCGCGGCCTGGAAATACAGCTCTCCGTAAAGCTGGTGCGAATCCGCAGAATAGGAAATCATCGCGGAGCCGTCGGTACTCGCTCCGTGCGTGATTATGACATTGGAACAGGCGTCCGTTCTTGTGGCCGTCACTGTCGCAAGGACTGCGGCTGCAAGGCAGATGGTGGTGATGAAGTGTCTGGTCATTTGCTTCTTTTTCTATTAATAGCTAAATTTGTACATTATGTGGGACAACAAAGCTAATCATTTTTTATGACTAAACGAGTATTTTCATCACTTGCCGCCGTGCTGCTCTGCGTTTTTGCCCTTGCGCAGGAAAACGATCCTCAGAAGAGGGAAAAGGAGTTCTTCGAGAATCTGGACAAGCAGATCGGGCAGCTCACCTCGCAGCTGGACCTGGAAGACTGGCAGGTCTTTTATGTGGACTCCATACTTACCCACGACTATCAGGCTATGCAGAAGGAACTTATGGCGCTACAGCAGAAAAAGGTGTCAAACACCGACATATATAATGAAGTCGCCTTCAGATGGCAGGACAGGATAGACGAATCCCTGCAGAAGGTCTTCAATGAAGAGCAGTGGGCCAAATATCAGAAGAACGGGGCCGCACGCGCGAAGAAAGCGCGTGACAAGCGGCGCGCCAAGATGAAGTAATCACAATTATTCGTACATTTGCAGGATTTTAACAGTTTCTCATATGAAAGAGGAAATTCAGAAAGTGCTTGCAGACCTGTCTGAACTCAGATGTCAGACCCGGAAAGATGTCGAGGAGGCCAGAATCCGCTTCCTGGGCAAGAAAGGCGAGGTTACGAAACTCTTCGACGAGTTCCGTACGATGGACAAGGAGATGAAAAAGGAGTTCGGAAAGACCCTGAACGACCTCAAGCAGACGGTTCAGAACAGGATAGAGGAGTTCAAGAACCAGGCCGCTTCCGAGGATTCCACGCAGGCTGCCGCGCAGGATCTGACTATGCCGGGAGACGCTATCGCCCTCGGTTCGCGCCATCCTGTATCCATAGTGCGCCAGGAGATAGTGGACATCTTCCGCAAGTTCGGTTACGATGTGGCCGAGGGACCCGAGATCGAGGATGACTACCACGTGTTCGAAGCCCTGAATTTCCCTCCGAACCATCCCGCCAGAGATATGCAGGACACTTTCTTCGTTTCCGCCGGTCATCCGAACCCGCTCCTGCTGCGTACCCACACTTCTTCGGTGCAGGTCCGCGCTATGGAGACGATGAAACTCCCTATCCGTGTCATCTGCCCGGGACGCGTGTTCCGCAACGAAGCCATAAGTGCGCGTGCGCACTGCATCTTCCATCAGGTGGAGGGTCTCTACATCGATGAAAACGTGACTTTCGCCGACCTCAAGCAGGCTATCCTGCTTTTCGCCCGCGAGATGTTCGGTCCCGACACTGAAATCCGTATGCGTCCTTCCTTCTTCCCGTTTACGGAGCCATCCGCCGAGGTGGACGTGAGCTGCAACATCTGCCACGGCAAGGGTTGCAATATCTGCAAGGGTACCGGCTGGCTGGAGATTCTGGGCTGCGGTATGGTGGATCCTAACGTTCTGGAAGCGAGCGGCATAGACTCCAAGAAATATTCCGGCTTCGCTTTCGGTATGGGTCTGGAGCGCATCGCGATGCTGAAATGGAGGGTTAATGACCTGAGGCATTATTTCGAGAACGATATGCGTTTCCTTCGTGAATTCAGCTCCGCCGTCGAGGTGTAGAAGCATCTCCGGAGCGGGTATCCGGACGGGCGAGTGAATTTTTAGTGCAAAAGTTTGGAGTTCTGAAAAAACTTCGTACCTTTGCAGTCCCGATGCGGAAATAGCTCAGTTGGTAGAGCGCAACCTTGCCAAGGTTGAGGTCGCGGGTCCGAGCCCCGTTTTCCGCTCCACAGAAAAGGCTGACCGGAATGGTCAGCTTTTTTTAGTGATGATGAAAAAATCTACGGCTAATCAAACCTATGCTTTTGCAGGTGAGCCAGAGAGGAACACCGTAAATTCGCCAATGCGAACCGTGAAAGGGACGGGCACCCGTAACAGTGTATTTTTTATAAAGAGCAGATAATCGAGAATTATATCACCAAATGACACTTTTTCTGATTGGCTTTTTGGATAACTAAAGAAAACAACTACCTTTGTAATCGAAAACCACGTCACTCGGTGACGCAAAATTCGATTAGCGATGAAAGCCATTGAACGAACAATTTATCTGGACGAACTCATTTCTCTGCGAAATAACGGGATGATTAAGGTCATAACGGGAATGCGCAGATGCGGCAAGTCTTATCTTCTTTTTGAGATATTCGCTTCTTATCTCGAGACAGACGGCACCGCTCCGGACCATATCATAAAAGTAGACCTGGAGGACTATAAGAACCGGAGCATGAGAAATCCCGATAACCTTTACGCCTTTGTGGAAAGCCATGTCACTGATGATGGAATATATTATATCCTGCTGGACGAGGTTCAGATGCTCGATGACTTTGAAGATGTTTTGAACGGTTTTTTGAAGATGCGGAATGTGGATATCTATGTAACCGGCAGTAATGCGAAGTTTCTGTCCAAAGATATTATTACGGAGTTTCGCGGACGCGGTTTTGAGGTAAAAATGTATCCTCTGAATTTTAGGGAGTATATGTCCGCCTATTCCGGAACAGTGCAGGCCGGACTCAATGAATATATGTTGTATGGAGGACTTCCGCAGATATTGTCGTATGAAACCGAAGAGCAAAAAGTACGCTTCCTGAAATCACTGTTTGACGAAACGTACATTAAGGACATCAAGGATCGCTATGACATACGCAAAGACGATGACTTGGAAGAACTCATCAGCATCATGGCCTCCGGAATCGGTGCGTTGACCAATCCGAGCAAGCTGGCCAATACGTTCCGAAGCGAAAAGAAATCCGTCATATCCTACGATACAGTCAAGGATTATATCGATTATCTATGTGATTCGTTCCTGATTGAGAAATCCACCCGCTACGACATCAAAGGAAAGCGGTATGTCAATTCCCCTTACAAATATTACTTCATAGATTTGGGACTGCGCAACGCACGCATCAATTTCCGCCAGTCGGAAAAAAGCCATCTGATGGAGAATATGGTTTACAATGAATTGAGGGCACGTGGGTTCAATGTGGACGTGGGGGTCGTTCCTGTCGTGACAAAAGATGAAGACGGAAAACAGAAACGATCCACACTTGAAGTCGATTTCGTCTGTAATTTGGGGAGTAGACGTTACTACATACAGTCGGCATACCGTATGGAGTCTGACGAGAAAATAAAGCAGGAACGGGCTTCTTTGCTGAAAGTGGATGATTCATTCAAGAAGATCATCGTTATCGGAGAAGAAAGTCCGGTGACAAGGGATGAATCCGGCATCACAACCATAAGCATTTATGATTTCCTGCTGAAGGACAATTCATTGGAATTGTAAACCGGCTAATGTCCTCGCTGAAGCGCTGAATCAGTCCCATCCCTTGCTCAGTGAAGTCCCGCCTTTGAACAGGAGGAACGGACCGCACTTTGTGTTGAACTGTGCTTTCAGGATGATTGTAACCCACCAGTCCTTTTCAACTGCCCGATCTTAGATTCTTCTGTCCTTTGCGGCAGCCTGAACCGATAAGGCTGCGCTTCTTCCCTTTGACAGCAAAATTCTTGGGAACGGCTCTTTTGAATGTTATCGTCCGTCCGTCAATGGTGATTGTCCTTGCCGAGCCGGATGTCAGGAATACCGGGTTCATAGGCATCTGCGTTGAAAGCCCCAAAAGATTCAGCGCCGTAGCCCCGGTCGGAAGAATCTGAGCCTTGTCCCTTTCCGCGATAGCAGATGCGATGTCGGAAACCGGAGGATAGACCAGTCCGAATCCGGTCTGTTCCGTTTTGAGATATACCCCTCTGGATAGATGATGGAGGTCTCCGGATTTGACAAGGTCGGAAAGGATTTTTCCGACATACTCGTCATCATACTCGGGGAAACTGTTGTTGAATAACAGCGTTCCGTTCGTTGCAGAGCTAACTCTCTCTCTTATAGCATTTACTACCATATTGTATTTTCATTGCGAGTATGGTTTACTCGGTAATTTTTGCAAAAATACCGACACTTTCGGATTCTGCCAATACTTTATCTATGTGTTTGTTCACGGCCTGCGGCATTTCTCCAAGTTAACATATATAGGCGGTAATCACGTAGCATCTTTCGGTTTACATCATCATAATGGTCATCCTCCACTACATACTTGATTGCCTGACGAGCAATCGGGTTGTACCGGACGCTGAAAGCAGACCGAAAAATAGGAATATTCTTCTTTTTGATTATATTTGTGACTTGAACCGAACCTGCGGAACGCGGATAATCCTGCGGAACGCATAAAAAATATGAAAGATGGGTACTAAAAACAAACTCGTCGCCAACACTTTGCTTGGCCTGGCCGGAGGCATACAGTATCTCCAGCTCAAGAAAGCCTGCAAACAGCCGCGCAAAACCACTGCCAACACCCTTCGTCAGATTCTGGAATACGCCAAGGACACCGTCTATGGGAAGGAACACCATTTCGCCGAGATTCTCGGCGCCGCTGATGACGAACAGCTCTTCCGTCTGTGGCAGCAGAACGTCAAACTGAATGATTACGAAGATTTCCGTCCGTATGTGGAAAGACACAAGCACGGCGAGAGCGACATCCTCTTCCCGGGCAAGCCTGTCCTTTACGCAACCACCTCCGGAACCACCTCCGAGCCCAAATGGATTCCGATCACCGAGCGTTATCTGAAGACCATTTACGGCAAGATGACGAAGGTCTGGCTCTTCAACTTCATAAAGAACCGCCCTAACGTCTTCGGAGGGAAGATTCTGTCCATCGTGGGCAAGGTGGTCGAGGGCTATGCGCCGGACGGGACCGTATTCGGATCCGTGTCGGGCGTCACCCAGCGCGACTGTCCAGGCTTCGTGAAGGCTCTGTATTCGAACCCGCAGTGCGTCTATACCATCGCGGACTACAACGCCCGCTATTATGTGCTGATGCGTATGGGCATCGAGCAGGACGTCACCCTCATCGTCACCGCGAACCCTTCCACCATCATAGAGCTGCAGAACAATGTGAACCGCTTCTATGACGAGTATGTGACTGATATCGAGAACGGTACGATTTCGGACAAGATTAAGCTCGACACAGCCGTGAGGAAGGAGCTCGAAGCCTGCGTGAAGCCTAACCCGAAAAGGGCTGCGGAGCTTCGCGCTCTCAAGGCGAAATACGGAGACAAGGTGCTTCCTAAGCACTACTGGCCGAATATGCAGCTGCTGAACACCTGGAAGTGCGGAAACACCAGAGTCTATCTCGACAAGTTCAAGGACTCCTTCCCGGAGGGTATGCTCCATCAGGAATTCGGCTACTTCTCCTCCGAGTGCCGTTTCGGCCTCGTTCTCGACGACACGCTGAACACCGTCCTCTTCCCTCACTTCCATTACTATGAGTTCGTCGCCGAGGAGGAAATGGACAGCCCGAACCCGAAGTACCTGCAGATAGACGAGCTTATCGACGGCAAGCGCTATGTCCCTTACGTGACCACCTTCGCCGGCCTGTACCGCTACAATATGAATGACCTCATCGAGGCGGGGCCGAAGTTCGGGAACACCCCTACCGTCCATCTCATCCAGAAGATAAACGGCATCGTGACCATCACCGGAGAAAAACTCCACGAGCGTCAGTTCATCGATGCAGTGCACAAGGCTGAAGAGGAGACCGGTATGAAGACCCGTTTCTTCATAGGCTTCGCAGACCTGGACATCTCCGCATACCACTTCTATTATGAGTTCGCGGACCGGAGCACGACTCAGGCCGCGGCGGAGGAGTTCACCAAGGCAGTGGACAAGTACCTGCGCAAGGAAAATGTCGAGTATGTAGCGAAAAGAGACTCCCTGCGCCTGAAAGACCCTGTGACTCACCGGCTTATCCCCGAGTCCTTCGAGACGTTCAAGGCTCGCTGCATAGCCGAGGGTTCCCGCGATGGCCAGTTCAAGCTGAACATACTGCTCCAGGACGAGAAGCGTCACGCCAAGTTCAGAGAACTGGTGGTAAAAGACTGATGCCGTTATGCTTAGAGCCGTGATATTCGATCTCGACGGGACTCTCTACGAGTCTCGCCGGTTTCCTTTGCGGCTCATCCTTTCCGACCCGCTGCACATAAGCTACCTCGGAGCAGAAAGAAAAGCCCGCAAACAGCTTCGTGACAGACATTTCGCCAGTATGCACGATTACTATGAAGCCCTGTTCTCCACTATGGGGAAAGGCTCCGGGAAACGTGCGCTCAAATCCCGCGAATGGTTCTACAGCCGCTATATGCCTAATCAGGTGCGCATCATACGCGACAGTTTCGGCGCACGCGAAGGGGTGAAGGGAATGCTGCGGCAGCTGCGCGACAGGGGTTACAGAATAGCCCTGCTATCGGACTACAGCTTCGTCCAGGAAAAGCTCGCCGCCTGCGGACTTTCAGCTTCAGACTTCGACGCCGTATGGGAAAGCCCGGCGCTCGGAGGTCTCAAACCGCTCCGCGAAGTGTTCCTGAAAGCGTGCGAGGCATTGTGCGTGCAGCCCGGCGAAGCCTTGATGGTCGGAGACAAAGCCGACACGGACGGAGGAGCATTGGCCGCAGGCCTCAGCTTCATCCGCATCGCGAGCAGCGAAAAGTCTCGCGCGAGTTCCTCTCCGGCGGAGCTTTCTCCCGGTCCTCGCTTCGCTCGTCCAATCGAACCCCTCGCATCTGCCACGATGCTCTGGAGCGAGTTTCTGCGTTACTGCGACTCTCTTCCGGCGCTCTCCGCGCGGAAGGTTCCGATCAATTTCTGAAATATGGGCAAAGGCGTCGATAATCTGAAATATCGCCAGATGCAGGTGCAGCCGGGCGTGTACCTGCCTGACATTGACATCGAATATCCTGAAGAGGATCCTGAGAAGAAAATCGCCCCCGTGCGGTATAATGGACGACAAGTGGTTCTGGATGAAACGTTTCCGTATCGCGACGAATCCTTCCATTCGCGGCTTCATCATCTGCTGAACCGTCTGATGCTCGTCTGTCTGGTGAGCTGGCTGAACCGCCTGCGCTACGGGCTGAAGATCGAGGGCAAGGAGAATCTCAAGAAGTATCGGGAACGTTTCGCTGACGGGGCGATGACGGTGTGCAATCACGTCTATCGCTGGGATATGGCCTGCGTGCTGGCCGCTACGGGCTACAGGACCACCTGGTTTCCCATCTATGGCGACCATATGAGGGGGAAGGATATGTGGTTTATGCGTTACCTGGGAGGTGTGCCCGTGCCCGAGACACGCGGCGGTATGCGTCCGTTCTCGGAAGCCTTCGATGAGTATCACCGGCGGAAGGATTGGCTTCATTTCTTCCCGGAGTCGTGCAGCTGGAAATTCTACGCTCCCATACGTCCCTTTAAGAAAGGAGCCTTCACTATGGCTTACAAGTACGGTCTGCCCGTGATTCCTATGGTGCTTTCCTATCGCCCGCGCACAGGCATCCATCGGCTTTTCGACAAGAAGGAGATTCCGCTCGTGACCCTGCACGTGGGAACTCCGGTTTTTCCGGACCTCACGAAAAATGTCAAGGAAGAATCGCACCGCCTGCTCACCGAGGCTCACGCGCAGATGGTGCGGATGGCAGGCATCCTGAAGAACCCTTGGCCGGACTGCGCCCGGTGACTGAGGGTGCCGGGCTGCCCCGGCATCACCGCCAAGACCTTCTTCCAGTTCGCCAAAGACTCCGGCATCCCGCCCCCTTCCGCCGACCGCTATGTCAAGAAATGTGTCGAGGAAGGTAAACTCGAGAAAGTCGAGCGCGGGAATTATAGGAAGAGGAGGGAATGATATTATTGTATTACTATTTAAGGTTTCCCTCAAACTGCGTTATAATGGGACGGGTATCTCGGTTGTGAGATAAAACTTTCAACGTTCTTGCAAGTATCCGGCTGGTGTCGCGTCATAGCAAGTAGACAACAAAACCAAACGGATATGCGACACACATTCATTATCATTGCAGCGGCCCTGCTTGCCCTGACAAGCTGCGGAAACCATTCCGCATCACGGCTGATTTACCCGCCCTACTTCGAGCAGAAAGCCGGTCTCCCCGGCTCTCTTGACAGTCTTGCATTCTACGAGGCCAATCATTACGATTATGCCTCCTGGCTCTTGAAGCATCCGGAGACGCTGCTTCACAGTCCTGTCGAATATAGCGACAGTCCATATCATTGCTACACGACTAGCGCTGATAGAAAGTTCCGTGTCTACTCAGTTCTCGACCAGAATCGTATGTCAGACACCTATGCCTACAACATCATCCAGTACACCACTTCGGACCAATTCGACGATGTCAGCCTCTCCGTGGAAACCTTAAGTCGCGACATCATACAGCAGATAGGCATGATTAGCATAGGTGCAAAGACATATTATCTTCCTATCACCAACCTCTATGTATTCCATCAGGGCGAATACTTCCGCTGCTCTATCAGTGCCTTCTCCGTAACGGAAAACCATCTTCTCAAAAAAGAGAAGCTCTTCCTAACCCGCGATGGCCGATATCTGGACACCATAGATGTAGAATGGGATGATAATGGCGGCACTTTGAGCAATGATGACTTGTTCGGAATACGGCTTGACAGCATGTTCAACACTCATGAGGTTCAAATTCAAGTTATTGATGGAGTCACCGGCGAAGCACTGAACAGGACCCTCTCGTACAAATGGGATGGCCGATATTTCAAGTATTCCGGCAAATCATATGTTGTCCCTGCAAATTAGGAGACGGCCATGGAATGGTTACGAAACATATGGGAGGCTATCCTGGAGTGCATTCGCAAGGCTTGTGACAGGCTTCTTGACATACTGGAGGCTCGCTGCCAGGAAAAGGATGTCATCAAGGTTGGCTCATCGGAGTACACGGTTACACGCATATTTCCGTGGAAATACCGCGTAACCATTCGGAATGGCCAGACTCGGATACTTGACATTAAACACGCATGGGACATTACCGAGATAATTAAAGAGGCCATAATAGACCGCAATAAGGCCACTGTCCATAAAACAATAACCATAAGCGGGCAAAAAACCAAAGCGGACAAGGTAAAGCAAACTCCTATAGAGGAGAGGCAAGCGGATGTTAAAAAGCCCCTCAAAAGAATTACCCGGCTTGTCAATCCGGTGCAAAAACAAAAAGAGGACTCGAAACCCGAACAACCTACATATACTCCAATAGCAGGAGCAGTTATAGATAATTCATTTTAAATCACAAGAATATGGAAATCAGTAACAAGATTAGGGAAACTTTCCCCCAACTATCTACACTTCAAGACCAGACAAGAGCCAATCTCTTTGCCGGGAGGGACCTGCCTGGATTCGTGCAGGCCTATCTTCTGATGAGGTTCACTGTAGCCGACACCGGTGTCATCGATGAGGAAGGGCTTAAGGAATACCTTGCCACAAAGATGACCAATGACGGCGGCCTTGTCCGTAGCAAACTACTGTCAGGCGAAAAGGTCAACCTTACCTGTCGATTCTATGTCAAGAGCGACCTACAGGAGGGTATGACCGCTTTCACAGTTTCAGACATCGAACTCGGGGCGAATGCATACATCCTCCAATCCATTGTCGATGAAAACAAGGACAATCTTTGCGATGGCGAAAATTGGGGCAACATAACAATGGAATATGTTCAGCCGGAAGGGAGGCGCAAAGGCTATGTCAATATGATATCATATCGTCCTTTCCGTCCGCTCGCAGTTGATTTGGACTATTACGCGAAGGCACGTCAGGCTTTCTCAACAATGGAATGGATTGATGCTCTCGTTGCTTCAATGGGCTATAATCCCGATGTTTTCGAGGGCGGGGATGAAGAAGATACTACCGGAAAGAAAATAGAATTCTGCTCCCGTCTTCTCATTGCGACAGAGCCCCGTGTCAACATTATTGAACTCGGCCCCAAGGGTACCGGAAAGTCCTACTTCTACAATAACAACAGCAAATACCTGTGGCTTCATGTCAATGGAGGTACTACACGCGCAGAAATGTTCTACAACCGCTTGACAAGGCAGTACGGCCCACTCAAAACGCATGACGGTCTGGGCATAGATGAAGTGACCACCTTTGACATCAAGGATAATGAAGTGCGTTCCATACTCAAAGGCTACCTTGAGGCTGGCAAGGCAGCGATTGGAAAAGTTACATTCGCATCAAATTGCGGTATCTGTCTCCTTGGGAATATCCCTCTTTCAGAGCAGCTGCTGCCCTATGGCACAGATTACTATCGCTATCTGCCCGGCATTTTCCGAGAGTCTGCCCTGATGGACCGCTTCCATGGCTTTATTCAAGGATGGGAGATACCCCGGCTTTCAGTCGGTAGTATATATACCGGCTGGGCCATCAACATGGAGTATCTGTCCGAAATTATCCATTCGCTCCGTACCTGCCCCGAATATGGGAAGATCTTTGATGAATTGGTTTCTTACGACCCCTCAGCAGATCTCCGCGATGTTAAGGCCGTAAAGAAGCTTGCCACTGCGTACACCAAACTCTTTTTCCCTCACATCAAGACTCTTGATGGCCTCTCCGAAAGCGAAAAGCAGGAGTTTATGGATGCCTATCAGAAGTATTGCCTCGCTCCCGCTATAGAAAAGCGAGGAATCATACGCGAGCAGTGCCACCTGCTCGATAAGGAGTACAAACTTGAAATGCCCGAGTTTTATATCTCCTGTCCCGTCGAAGCCGATAGCCCTGACGATGATGCGGTCAGCCATAAGGAATTTTCCATTGTCGACGAACCCGAGAATCTGTCCAAGGATGAAGCCACGAACAATTAATTTCTATACGCATCATGAAAAAGTTACTAAAAGTCTTGCTTATCAAGGTCCCCGTGTGGTTCTTGATACTTAGTGCCGCTGCCACTTTCGCCTATAAGTGGGTGCCGGTCAAATACACTCCTCTCATGGCTCAGCGAGCCATCGAGAACATGGACGACATCAGCTATAGCCGCAGCCAGAAATGGCTACCGATAGACAAACTTTCTTTCTCCGCCAAGCAGGTAATGCTTGAGAGGGATGCCGCCGAGGATTTCAACCTAATTTTTGATAAAGCCGTGCAGTATGCTTTTATGCTGGACACCAAAGACAATGTGCTCCACAAGTTCATCGGGAAATGGTTCTCATTCTTGGTTCAGAATCTCTGGAGTCTGGAGCGCACCATGGAGGTCTATCTGAATGTCACAGAGATGGGCCTGGGAATCTATGGCATTGAGGCAGCTTCGGAGTACTATTACGGCAAAGGAGCAGATAGGCTCACAAAGTCCGAAACGGCAAGGCTGATTACCTATAGCAACCGTTTGCTAGCCGAAAAACGACAGAAGTAACGGTAATAAATAAACAAATTGCTAATTTTGTTATTTGTAAAGACCTGCATATATGAGCCTCCGCGCAATCTTTAATAAAGTCCTTGAACCGGCCGTAATTATTGCGGTTGGCACAAGTCTGCTTCTTTCATGCAATGAAGAATATCACTATACCCATGGAAGTGTCTATGGCACGATAACCGATGCAACCACAGGTGACAGCATAGAGAACTGCAATGTCAGCGTCAGTGATGCATCCGGCAACATAGTCGACAGGCAGACTACCGATGACAAGGGTACATACAAGACAAAAGACATCTCCGAAGGCAAATACACCGTATCCGTTGAACGGGAGGATTACTATGCAGGAGCCAGCAAATCAATCCAGACAACTCCGGGCGAAACGACACAATGCGACATTCAGCTGAGCCGTCTGCCCGCCAAGATAACTGCTGATACGGAGGAGATAGATTTCGGAGCGGATGAAAGCCTCACGACCATATCATTCAAGATAGTCAACCGCTATCTGGATGATCTGGACTGGGTTGTCGAATACGACTGCGAGTGGATTGCGTCGGTTTCGCCCGACAAGGATAATCTCGCTCACGGGAAGACAGCGACAATCATTGTCAAGATAGACAGGGAGAAGCTTTCCGCAGGAGACAATAAGACGAATCTCGTCGTGAAATCCCGTAATGGCCAGGGCGGAGTCAATATCGCTATCAAGGCTGTCGGCGCATACAGGGAGTCTCCCAGCCTCAATGTAACCGGGGTTTCAAATATCGACATGACTTCAGCCGTTCTCAATGGAGAAATCGTAAAAGTCGGTACTCCTGCATATTCCCGGAGAGGCTTTACGTGCAGCCACACATCGATGGATGACAATGCCTCCGAACTGCTTGCGGAAGTCAACTCAAACGCTGCCTTCTCATATTCGGTTTCTGGCCTTGAGGCAGGCAAGAAATACTATGTCAGGGCTTTTGCGTTCAGCGAATACGCCGGCAAGGTCTGGAGCGCCAACGAGGCCTCATTTAGCACGATTGGATCTTATCCGCAGGTAAGGACAGATGATGTTTCGTCCCTGGACTTGACAAAGCGGACATGTGTCCTCAACGGTTATATAGAGCAGACAGGGAATCCCGCATACCAGGAGAGAGGCTTCTGTGTCAGTGACAGCGTGGAGCCAACTGTGGAGAATTCAAAATATACCGTAGCAGGCTCCGGAACCGGTCAATACACATTTTCATTGCAAGACTTATCTACAGAAAAGACATACCGTGTACGGGCGTATGCCATTCAAAATGGCAATGCATTCTATGGTTCGACTATCTCTTTCTCCACGGTCACTACCCCTACGAGCGTTGCGACTACTGGAGCATCGTCTGTCAATCATAATTCCGCAGTACTGAATGGCACAATAATGAATGACGGAAATCCCAAATACACAGAACGTGGTTTTTGTTATTCCACGAACAATAAAACCCCGTCCATTACGAATTCCAAGATATCCGTTACGGGAACTTCTGCAAAGGATTTCTCATACTACTTGTCCGGCCTGGAGTACAACAAGACTTTCTGGTTCCGCGCCTATGCAATCCAGAACAGCCAGCCTATTTATGGCGATGTCGCATCCTTTGAAACCACATGGGCAGAGACCACGGTCTTCACCATGGATGCAAGCGAAATCAAATACTACGAAATGACCCTTAACGGGCAAATCAATGCTGCCGGTACACCTGCTTACACTCAGAAAGGATTCTGCTATAGTATTCTTGAAGAGAATCCTACATTGAACAATTCCACCAAACTTGTTGTTTCCGGTTCTTCAGAAGGTCAGTTCAGTTATCATCTCACAGGCTTAACAGGCGGCACAGCTTATTATTATCGTGCTTTCGCAATACAAGATGGAACGACAATATACGGCGATGTCAAGTCTTCAACGACCTATTCTCCTCCTATGGTCGTGACAACGGATGCTTACGCAAGGCCCGATGCCGGGACATTCAATCTTTCATGGACGATAGAACTGACCGGAGTGTATGGATATAAAGGCAATCCCGAGTGCAACGATTTCGGATTCGTATATGGCCCCGGAGACAACCCGACAGCCGAAAATACTTATGGATATACAGTTGTGCAAGCAACCAAGATTGAGCCGTTTGCAAACAGTCAGGGCAGTTTCTCTGTCACATTAACATCGATGCCCGGATATCAGAAGTATTACTACCGTGCATACGCCAAGACTTCTTTGGGGTATACCTACGGAGAAGTGATGGCAGTCAGCACCCAGCCATAGTATCAGAACTTATATACAATCGCAAGTCCGGCACCGTTGTTATACGCAATGGGTGCCAGAGAAAGTTTGTTCTGGCCTTGATAGGCATCCCTGTTAGACAGGGCATTGACAACCCCATAGATGTATGTCGCAGCGAACAAGCCGGCTGAAGCTATCTGCCCGGCTCGGCACTTGTCCATGTTGCCTTGATAGTGGTTTCTTGCCTTTTCGGCCTCGGGAGATCCAGAGGCCACTGTGTCATAGTTCCTCTTGCTGGCGTTATATGAAGTGGTGCTGACGATGAACCCGCCGATGGATGCGGCATAGCCTGCGCAGATGCCTATGCCATTAGCCGTTCCTCTCTTGGTGTGAGAACGGAACAGGTTTACTGGAGGAAGGAAGGACATAAGGGTATAATTCGAATCTCGTTTTTTCGCTTCTGCCTCCCGGTTATCTACTATCTTTTGAACTTCACCTTTCAGATACTCGTATCTGATTGTATTATCTTCTGTCAAAGCATAGTTTTCTTCTTTGGACAAGGCGTAATATGCTGACACGATATCGTAGGCAATCAACTCCTTGGCCACCG